>SKMI01000304.1 GCA_007121115.1 Paracoccaceae bacterium
GCCGGACGGCTGCGCGGCACGGTCGAGATACAGATCACCGTGCGCAGCGATGGCGCGCTCACGGGTGTCGCCCTGCGGCGATCCTCGGGACACGCGGCGCTGGATCAGGCCGCGCTCGAGGCCGCCCGCCGCGCCCGTATTCCCCCGGCACCGCAGGGGCTGAGCGGCGCGCACCGCTTCAACCTGCCGCTCAGTTTCCGCTGACCCCGGCCCGGCAACGCGGCGATCCGACAGAAGGGGCACGCGGCGCCACGGGACGCTATCGCCACCGCCCCGCCGAAGCCTTGCGCCAATCGGCACGGGGGCGCTCCCGCCCGCGGTCGCGCGCATCGAAGATGCGCGCACCGCCGTTGGGCCGGGCGCGTCGCAAGGCGCCGCGCGGCACCGCACAAGCCCGCAGGCTTGCCCCTTGCGCCCGCCCGCCCAGCGTGCCTATTGTCCCGCGCAACGCGATGCAGGAGATCGGTGCATGGAAATCGGATCGGTAGGCGTGGTCGGTGCCGGGCAGATGGGCAACGGGATCGCTCATGTGCTGGCGCTGGCCGGATACGAGGTTCTGCTGAACGACATTTCCGAAGAGGCGCTGTCCAAGGCCCTGGCGCTGATCGAACGCAACCTGGACCGCCAGGTCAGCCGCGAGAAGATCAGCCAGACCGACCGCGACGCCGCCGTGGGGCGCATCCGCACCACCACCACGCTGACCGATCTGGGCAAATGCGACCTGATCATCGAGGCCGCGACCGAACGCGAGACCGTCAAGCAGGCGATCTTCGAGGACCTGCTACCGCATCTGCAGCCACACACGATCCTGACCTCGAATACTTCCTCGATCTCGATCACCCGGCTGGCCAGTCGCACCGACCGGCCCGAGAAGTTCATGGGCTTTCACTTCATGAACCCGGTCCCGGTGATGCAGCTGGTGGAACTGATCCGCGGCATCGCCACCGACGAGCCCACCTACCGAACGCTCCTGGGCGTGGTGGAACGGCTGGGCAAGACCCCGGCCTCGGCGGAGGATTTCCCGGCCTTCATCGTCAACCGCATCCTGATGCCGATGATCAACGAAGCCGTTTACACGCTCTACGAGGGCGTCGGCTCGGTGCAATCCATCGACCGGTCGCTGAAACTGGGCGCGAACCACCCGATGGGGCCGCTGGAACTGGCCGATTTCATCGGGCTGGACACCTGCCTTGCCATCATGAACGTGCTGCATGACGGGCTGGCGGACACCAAGTACCGGCCCTGTCCGCTGCTGGTCAAATATGTCGAGGCCGGCTGGCTGGGCCGCAAGACCCAGCGCGGTTTCTACGACTACCGCGGCGAAACCCCGGTGCCCACGCGCTGAGCAACCCTTGGCCACCGCATCCCGGCAAAGCAGCGCCACGCCGCAAGCTGGGCCCGCACAACGCGCTTGCGCGTTGGGCAGCGCCCGCGAAGTGCCATGGGCGGGTGGGCGGGGCGCTGAGCGGGCGCTTCTGGCACGGGCGCAGGGGTGCTACATTGACTCGCCGAACCGGCTGTCCACCAGCGCCTCCAGCGCCGCGACCAGCGCCTCGGCGTCGTCGCCGGTGGCGCGCACGGTGATCGAACTGCCGCAGGAGGCGGCGAGCATCAGCAAGCCCATGATCGAATCGCCCGCCACACTCATGCCGTCCTTTTCCACCTCGACCCGCGCCTCGTAGCGCTCCACCACCTCGACGAAACGGGCCGAGGCGCGGGCGTGCAGCCCCTTCTCGTTCACGATCTCCAGAACCTTCTCGATCATCTGCCCCCCTGCAGCGCAGCCTCACGCCCTGTGAGAGCGCCCTCAGACACCGCGCCCGTCATATTCGATGGAATTGATGTACTTCCGCCCCGCTTCGAGCGCCAGTGTGGCGGCTTCGCCCAGCGCCAGATGGCGACTCTTCGCCAGCTTGATCAGCATCGGCAGGTTGGCGCCATAGAGGATGCGGCGGTTCGGCGCCGCACAGGCCGGCAACGACAGGTTGGCGGGCGAGCCACCGAACAGATCGGTCACCACCACCACGCCGTTGCCACGATCCACATCGGCCACGGCATGGGTGATTTCGGCGGTCTTGTGACGGCGGTCATGGTCGTATTCGATGGCAATGGCGCGTATGCCGACCTGCTTGCCCACCACATGTTCGACAGCCGCAAGGTATTCCCGGGCCAGCCCGCCATGCGCCACGATCACGATACCGATCTGACCCGCAGCCCCGTCCATCCTATACCGGCGATACCCTCGCCATCCGTTTCAGTTCCCTGTGCCGCTTAGACACCCGCCATCCGCGGGCCGCAAGGGCCTGTGACAGTTTTTCCACCACCATCACCGAGCGATGCTTCCCGCCGGTGCAGCCGACGGCGATGTTCAGCGCGGCCTTGCCCTCCTCGGCGCAGGCCGGCAGCATCAACTCGACAAGCCCCTGCACCCGGTCGAAGAATTCGGCGAAGCGCGGATCGGCGCTGACATGTGCAGCCACGCGCGGTTCGTGGCCGTCCAGCGGGCGCAGCGCGGGCTCCCAATGCGGGTTGCGCAGGAAACGACAGTCGAAAACCATATCGGCATCCGGTGGAAGCCCGCGCTTGAAGGCGAAGGATTGTAGCGTCACCACCATCGCGGCGCTGCCGGTGATGCCGAACCACCGTCCGATGGTGGCGCGCAGATCGTGCGGACTGAGATCCGAGGTGTCGATCAGCACATCGGCCTGTCGACGGATCGGCGCCAGCAGGCCGACCTCGCGTTCGATCCCTTCGGCAGGACTGTCATCGCCGCTCATCGGATGGCGGCGCCGGGTTTCGGAGAAGCGGCGCAGCAGGGTCGGAACAGCGCAGTCGAGATAGACAAGCTCCACCGGATGCACGCCTTCTGCCCGCAGCGAGTCCAGAAGGTCGGCGAAGGCATCCACCGCGAAATCGCGGTTGCGCGGATCGATGCCCAGCACCAGCGGGCGCGTCAGGGCACGCCCGGCCAGAAGCTGCGGCACCATCGACAAGGGCATGTTGTCGATCGCCTCGAATCCGAGATCCTCGAGCGCATTCAGCGCCGTGCCGCGCCCCGCCCCGGCGGGACCGGTGACAAACACCAGCGGTGGCTGCCTCGCACCCTTCTGCGCCTCAGCTTTCATCGTGTCGCTCTTCTTCCGGCACGTCGATCATGCCGCCCCGCAAAAGCTGCACCACCGCGGCGGGCAGCAGGGGCAATGTCCTGCATCTGATCTGGGGCATTTGCAGGCCGATCAAGTCAATTCGGCGTGCAGGGGGCAGGCGTTCTTGGCCCGCTTCGCACAGATCCACCACCACATGGATCGGCGCCGTCACCGTATCGGGCACGCGCAGAAGGCCGATACCGCGGGCCTCGATCATCCCGGCGATGGCCTCGGGCGCCGCCGCCCAGAGTTGCGCGCCGAGGCGGCGCAGGATGACACGGTCATCGGCAATCAGCCGCGCCCCGCGCGACATCAACTCCAGCGCCAGTGCGGATTTTCCGGCACCGGAGGGGCCGGTGATCAACACCCCCCGCCAGGCGCCATCGACCTCGAGCGCGGCGGCACTTGCGTGGACAACGCGCTCGGGCGGCGGTGTCGGTGCGGCGTGCTCTGTGGAACCGGACGCGCCCGGGGGCACGGGGCCCGCGGTCACTGCGGCAGGCCGACCACGAATCGCGCGCCCAGCGGCGCGGTCGCGGCGTCGGCCCCTTGCGGGCGGATATTCTCGGCCCAGATCACACCGTTATGCGCCTCGACAATCTGCTTCGAGATCGCCAGCCCCAGCCCGGAGTGATTGCCGAACTGCTTTTCCGGCCGCTCGGAGTAGAAACGCTTGAAGATGCGCTTGAGCGCGCTTTCCGGGATGCCCGGCCCGGTATCCTCGACCACCACGAGGATGCGGTTGTCCTTCTGGCGCGCCCAGATGCGCACCGCGTCGCCTTCCTCGCAGAAGGAAATCGCGTTGGTGATCAGGTTGACGAAGACCTGCGCCAGCCGCGCCTCCAGCCCGGTCGTGATGATGGGTTCGGACGGCAGCGCCTTGATGAATTCGACGTTCTTGGCCGCGGCTTCCTGCGACAGGTGTTCGCACAGGTTGTCCAGCATTCGGGTCAGATCGAATTCCTCTTCCGCTTCCTTGACCAGTTCGCTGTCCAGCCGCGAGGCGTTCGACGTGTCCGAGACCAGCCGGTCGATGCGCCGCACATCATGTTCGACCACATCCAGCAGGCGCTGGACCTGATCCTCGCGCTTGGCCATCCGCAGCGTGCCCACGGCCGAGCGGAGCGAAGCGAGCGGGTTCTTGATCTCATGCGCCACATCGGCGGCGAACTGTTCATTGACCTCGATCCGGTCATAGAGCGCCGAGACCATGCCGCGCATGGCCTGCGACAGGCGCCCGATCTCGTCGGGGCGGCCGGTCAGGTCGGGGATGCGCACCCGCCCCGGCGCCACGCGGCGGGCATTGCGCGACCGGCCCAGTTCGGCGGCCATGGCCAGATCGGCCAGCGGGTTGGCGATGGTCGCGGCCAGCACGAAGCTCAGGCCCACCGAAACCACCAGCGCAATCAGGAACATCTGCAGCACCTGCTCGCGCTCGTGCCGCATCATCAGATCGATCTTGGAGGCATCGGTGCGCAGCACCACGGTCCCGGTATGGGTTCCGTCCTCGACCACCGGCGCGGCGACAGTGATCCACATGTATTGCCCCGGTTCGCGCTCGATCTCGCTGGCCGAGAGGCCGCCGGTCGCCGAAAGAAGCAGCCGCGCCAGTTCCGCGTCCTCTTCCTCGTCGGCGTCGGGGATCAGCCGCGCGCCGGTCACCAGCCGCAGCCCCGACCAGACCCGCGTCAGGAAATCGCTGATCACCGTGGAGCGCTGTTCGCCGCCCGCCGCATCCGGCGGGGTCGAAAACCGCAGCGCGCCGGACTTGCGGTCCAGCAGCGCGCCATCAGGGTCGAAGATCAGGAGTTCGGTCTGCGGGTCCAGCGTCACCGCACCCACCAGCCCGGGGCGCGCCAGGTCCATCCCGCCGGCCCCGGTGATCACATCGGCGATGATCTCGGCCTTGGTGACCAGCGTGCGTTCGTGCTGCGCCATGAGGCTGTCGCGGAACGGGTTGGTGAACAGCACCCCGGCGACCAGGATGATGAGCGCCAGCAGGTTGAACATGACGATCTTGCGCGCCAGCGGCGAGCTGTAGACGCTGAACACACTGCGACCGGCGCGGCGCTTCTGCACCTCGCTTTCAACGGCATCATCCGGGCGGACCCAGTCGTCGCCCAGGACGATATCAGCCTGCGCGGCAGACATCTCGGTGCTTCCTGCTCATGCCCATATCCGGCCCCATCTTCGGCCGACAATCAGGCTTCGTTATACTTGTAGCCGATGCCGTATAGCGTTTCGATCGACGAGAACTCCTCATCCACCGACCGCATCTTCTTGCGCAACCGCTTGATATGGCTGTCGATGGTGCGGTCGTCGACGTAGACCTGATCGTCGTAGGCGACATCCATCAACTGGTCGCGGCTTTTCACGAAACCGGGCCGCTGCGCCAGCGCCTGCAACAGCAGGAACTCGGTCACCGTCAGCGTGACCTCCTGCCCCTTCCATTTCACCGAATGCCGCAGCGGGTCCATTTCCAGACTGCCGCGCACCATGACCTTGCTTTCCTCGGTCACCGCCTCTTCGCCGCTTTCGATCGCATCCCGGCGGCGCAGGAGCGCGCGGATACGTTCGACCAGGAGGCGCTGCGAGAATGGCTTCTTCACGTAGTCGTCCGCGCCCATGCGCAGGCCCAGCACCTCGTCGATCTCGTCATCCTTGGAGGTGAGAAAGATCACCGGCATCTGCGTCTTCTGGCGCAGCCGCTGCAACAGCTCCATCCCGTCCATGCGGGGCATCTTCATGTCCAGCACCGCCATGTCCGGCAGGCGCCGGTTGAAGGCGTCCAGCGCCGATTGACCGTCATTGTAGGTTTCGACTTCGAACCCTTCTGCCTCAAGGCAGATGGAAACGGATGTCAGGATATTCCTGTCATCATCCACGAGGGCGATTCTCGACATTTGCCTGTCCTTCATGTCTGCTCGGATCTGGCCGTTTGGCCTTATTTTGGACAGATTCTACGGATTTGCCCCGGAGAATCAACAAAATACTCACCGCCCATGTTCCCCCGAGCCCGGTTTGCATGGCGCGGCGTGCCAAACGGCAACACCCGAACGATGCTGCAACTTGTGCAAGTTAAGCGGCGAAATGCCATGATTGCGTTAACTTGGGCATGGTTGCGCTAACTCTGGCATACCAACCTGTTCCATCCTTGGCCGCGCGTGCTATAGCGCAGGCCCGGGCGGGTCAGATCCGGGAGTTCCGGCGCCGGGGCAAGTTCCGGAGCATGGGGTCGGCGCAGCGCGCGGCAAGAGGAGCAGAGGACATGAGTGTGGAACGGGTCAACCCCCGCAAGCGGCTCGAGGATCAAGGCATCACCGGGCTGGGTGCGGCGCATTACAACCTGCTGGAACCCGCGCTGGTGCAGGCCTCGATCGCACGCGGCGAGGGCACGCTGGGCCATGGCGGCGCGGTGCTGGTCTCGACCGGCGTGCACACGGGGCGGTCGCCCAAGGACAAGTTCGTGGTCCGCACCCCGGATGTGGAGGACAGCATCTGGTGGGAAAACAACGCGCCGATGGACCCGGAAGCCTTCGAGCGGCTGCATCAGGACATGCTGGCGCACATGCAGGGGGGCGAGTACTTCGTCCAGGACCTCTATGCCGGCGCCGACCCGGCCTACAGGCTGGACGTGCGGCTGGTGACGGAACTGGCCTGGCACGGGCTGTTCATCCGCCACATGCTGCGCCGCCCCGAGGCATCGGAACTGGCCACCTTCGACCCCGAATTCACCATCATCAACTGCCCGACATTCCGCGCCGACCCGGACCGCCACGGCTGCCGTTCAGAAACGGTGATCGCGCTGAATTTCGAGCGCAAGCTGGTGCTGATCGGCGCCAGCGAATACGGCGGCGAGAACAAGAAATCCGTGTTTTCGATCCTGAATTACCTGCTGCCCGCGAAGGGCGTGATGCCAATGCATTGCTCGGCCAACCACGCCAAGGGCGACCCGTCCGAGGCGGCGATCTTCTTCGGGCTGTCGGGCACCGGCAAGACCACGCTGTCGGCCGATCCCGAGCGCACGCTGATCGGCGACGATGAACACGGCTGGTCGGACGAGGGCATCTTCAACTTCGAGGGCGGGTGCTACGCCAAGACCATCAACCTGAGCGCCGAGGCGGAGCCCGAGATCTACGCCACCACCACGCGCTTCGCCAGCGTGCTGGAGAACGTGGTCTTCGACCTGCAGACGCTGGAGATGGATTTCGACGACGACAGCCTGACCGTGAACGCGCGGGTGGCCTATCCGCTGGACGCGATCCCGAACGCGTCCGAAACCTCGCGCGCAGGCGTGCCGAAGAACATCATCATGCTGACCTGCGATGCCTTTGGCGTGCTGCCGCCCATCGCGCGGCTGAGCCCGGCGCAGGCGATGTATCACTTCCTGTCAGGCTTCACCGCCAAGGCCGCCGGGACTGAACGCGGCATCCTGGAGCCGCAGCCCACCTTCAGCACCTGTTTCGGCGCGCCCTTCATGGCGCGGCGCCCCGAGGTCTATGGCAAGCTTTTGCAGGCGAAGATCGCGCAGCACGGCGCGCATTGCTGGCTGGTGAACACCGGCTGGACCGGCGGCGCTTACGGCACCGGCTCGCGCATGCCGATCAAGGCAACCCGCGCCCTGCTGACGGCGGCGATGAGCGGCGCGCTGGCGGGGGTGGAGTTCCGCAAGGACCCGAATTTCGGCTTCGACGTGCCGGTGTCGGTGCCCGGTGTGCCCGATGTGCTGCTGGACCCGCGCCAGACATGGGACGACGGCGCCGCCTATGACGCGCAGGCCCGCAAGCTGGTGGGCATGTTCGCCGAGAATTTCGCGCAATACGTGCCCCATATCGACGACGAGGTGAAGCGCGCCGCGCTGGGTTGAGTACAGGCGATACAGCGCTGACCGGATTGCGAAAGCCCCGCCGGGAAACCGGCGGGGCTTTCAGGTTCAAGCGTTGGTGGGGGGGCGCTGCCCCCGTCGCGCCTTCGGCGCGACTCCCCCCGGGGTATTTGAGGCAAGATGAAGTTCGTGGCGCCGCTCAGGAGGCGCTGGCGCGGCGATACCAGTCGGCGATCAGGCGGCGCGCGTCCTTGTCCATGATCACCGTGGCGGGGGGTGGCATGGCGTGGCTGCGGCCCGATTGCAGGTAGATGGTGCGCGCGGAGCGGGCGACCTGCACCTCGGTTTCCAGCGCCACGCCCTTCGGGGCCCAGTGCAGCCCAGGCCAGGCCGGATCATCGGCGTGGCACATGGCGCAATGGCCGACCACGGTCCAGTAGACATCTTCGAACGCCGGATCGGCGACGAAACGGGCGGCGGCGGGCGAGAGAGCGGCGAGGTCGTCTTCGGCCTCGCGCGCGGGGTCGCCCAGAACCGACAGCCAGACCGCGCCCAGAAACAGCAGCACCGTCGCCGCCCAGGTCCACCAGACATAGCCGCCGCCCGCGTG
This sequence comes from Paracoccaceae bacterium, assembly GCA_007121115.1. Classification (GTDB taxonomy): domain Bacteria; phylum Pseudomonadota; class Alphaproteobacteria; order Rhodobacterales; family Rhodobacteraceae; genus Rhabdonatronobacter. The sequence goes on from SKMI01000304.1 coordinate 8,582, forward strand.
CATGGTGTTGAAGAAATGCCGGATCGTCACCCCCATCAGGAACACCAGCCCGGCGATCAGCCAGTTGTAATCGGACGCAAACGCCAGCGGATAGTGATGCGACAGCATCAGGAAGATCACCGGCAGGGTCAGGTAGTTGTTGTGCGTGGACCGCTGCTTGGCGATCTCGCCGTATTTGGGGTCCGGGGTGCGCCCTGCGCGCAGGTCGGCGACCACGATCTTCTGGTTGGGGATGATGATGAAGAAGACATTGGCGCTCATGATCGTGGCGGTGAAGGCGCCCAGGTGCAGGAGCGCCGCACGCCCGGTGAAGACCTGCGTATAGCCCCAGGCCATGGCCACCAGCAGCACGAACAGCAGCACCATCAGTCGGTTGTTGTCAGCCCCGAAGGCGGATTTGCACAGCCGGTCATAGATCACCCAGCCCACCGCCAACGAGCCCACGGACAGCGCCACCCCCTGCCAGACCGCCAGATCGGCACGCTCCGGGTCGATCAGGTAGAACTCGGCGCCCAGGTAGTAGATCACCGCCATCAGCGCGAAACCCGAAAGCCAGGTCGCATAGCTCTGCCACTTGTGCCACGTCAAATGCTCGGGCAGGCGCTCGGGCGCGACCAGGTATTTCTGGATATGGTAGAAACCGCCGCCGTGGACCTGCCATTCCTCGCCATGCGCGCCCTTGGGCATGTCGGGCGCCTTGCGCAGGCCCAGATCCAGCGCGATGAAGTAGAAGCTGGACCCGATCCAGGCGATGGCGGTGATGACATGCAGCCAGCGGAGCGCGAATTCGGCCCAGGCCCCGATCACGGCGAGTTCGAACATCGGACCTCCTTTGCACCGGGCAAGGCGCGCAGCGCGCAGGGCGCGCGGACATCCGTTCCCGCCTGCCGTGCCATTATGGGCGGGAAGACGCCAAGGCGGTCACCCGGAGTTGCCGAACCCCATTGATGCCGAAGCTTCGCCCGGACGGCAAGCATTCCGGCCACGCCAGCATCATCTGCGCCCGGAATTGCCCCCGCGCCGCGCATCCCGCTCAACTGCCGCGATAGGTCGAATAGCCATGGGGCGACAGCAGCAGGGGCACGTGGTAGTGGCTGTCGCCATCGCTGATCCCGAAACGTATCGGCACGGTGTCCAGAAACAGCGGCTCGGCCCCGGCCTGCCCGGTGGTGCGCAAGTAGTCGCCGGCGGCAAAGACCAGTTCATAGACGCCCGGGGCAAAGGCGTTGGCGGGCAGGATCGGCGCATCGGTGCGGCCATCCGCATTGGTCACGGTCTCGGCCAGATGCACCCGCGCGTCGTTCTCGATCCGGTAGAGCGTGATCCGCAGTCCCTCGGCCGGGCAGCCCCGCGCCGTATCCAGCACATGGGTTGTCAGAAATCCCGCCATGGACTTGCCCTCCGGCCCGCGCTTGCGATTCACGTATCATCTGGCCCAGATTACGGTAAAACGCAACGCAGCGCAGCGCAGTGACGTGTCTTTCCCGAGGCTCCCCGGTGACCCGATACCCCCGCGACCTGACCGGCCATGGCGCCACGCCCCCCGACCCGCGCTGGCCCGGGGGCGCGAAGCTCGCCATCTCGCTGGTGCTGAACTACGAGGAGGGCGGCGAAAACTGCCTCCTGCATGGCGATTCCGCGTCCGAGGCATTCCTGTCCGATATCCCCGGTGCACAGCCCTGGCCCGGGCAGCGCCACTGGAACATGGAATCGCTCTATGACTACGGCGCGCGGGCGGGGTTCTGGCGACTGCACCGGTTGTTCACGGCCCGCGGGTTGCCGATCACGGTCTATGGCGTGGCCACGGCGCTCGCCCGCAGCCCCGAACAGGTCGCGGCCATGCAGGCCGCCGACTGGGAAATCGCCAGCCACGGGCTGAAATGGGTCGAACACAAGGACATGCCCGAGGCCGAGGAACGCGCCGCCATGGCCGAGGCGATCCGCCTGCACGCTGAGGTCACGGGCGAGCCGCCGCGCGGCTGGTACACCGGGCGCTGCTCCATGAACACCGTGCGACTGGCCGCCGAGACCGGGCAATTCGATTGGATTTCGGACATCTATGACGACGACCTGCCGCACTGGATCGAGGTCGGCGATCGCGACCAGCTTCTGATCCCCTACACGCTGGAGGCCAATGACATGCGCTTTGCCACCGCACCGGGCTGGGTCACGGGGGGTGATTTCGAGCACTACCTGCGCGATGCCTTCGACGTGCTTTATGCCGAAGGGGCGGCGGGCGCGCCGAAGATGCTGTCCATCGGCCTGCACTGCCGCCTGATCGGCCGGCCCGGCAAGCTGGCGGGGCTGGTGCGCTTTCTGGACCATGCTCAGGCTCAAAGCGGTGTCTGGTTCGCCCGCCGCATCGACATCGCGCGGCACTGGGCCGCGACCCGCCCGCATCGCCGCCGCGAGCGCCCCAGCGCCATGGACCGCGCGCGCTTCGTCGCGCGTTTCGGCGGCATCTTCGAACACTCGCCCTGGGTCGCCGAACAGGCGCACGCGCTGGAACTCGGCCCCGCCCACGACAGCGCCGCAGGCCTGCACAACGCACTGGCCCGCGCCTTCCGCGCGGCCTCCGACGCCGAGCGCCTGGGCGTCCTGCGCGCCCACCCGGACCTGGCGGGCAAACTGGCGGCGGCGAAGCGCCTGACCGCCGACTCCACCGCCGAACAGGCCAGCGCCGGGCTGGACGCGTTGACCGATGAAGAGCGCGCGACCTTCCAGCGGCTGAACGCGGATTACGTGGCGAAACACGGCTTCCCCTTCATCATCGCCGTACGCGATCATGACAAGGCGGCCATCCTCGCCGCCTTCCACACCCGCATCGATAACGATACCGACACCGAATTCGCCACCGCCTGCGCGCAGGTCGAACGCATTGCCCAACTGCGGCTGAAGGAGATGCTGCCATGAGCCTGCCGCCCCAGCCCCCGCCCCCCGGCGGCCTGCCCCCGCAGCACGCGCTCCACACGGGCCGCGCCCGCTTCACCGAAAGTTACGCCGTGATCCCCCATGGCGTGATGCGCGATATCGTGGCCAGCGCCCTGCCGGGGTGGGAGGATACGCGCGCCTGGATCCTCGCCCGCCCGCTTTCGGGCTTCGCCGAGACGTTCAGCCTTTACCTGATGGAAATCGCCCCGCGTGGCGGCTCCGACACGCCCGAGCCCGACCCGCAGGCGCAGGCCATCCTCTATGTGACCGAAGGCAACCCCCGCCTGCGCATCGACGGGCGCGAGCATTCCATGCTGCGCGGCGGCTACGCCTACCTCCCCCCGGGGCAAAGCTGGTCGCTGCGCAGTGTCGGCAGCCCCGCCCGCGTGCTGTGGTTCCGCAAGACCTGGGAACCCGCGCCGGGCCTCAACCCGCCCGACCCCTTCGTCACTTCGGAGTCCGCGCACCCGCCCGTGCCGATGCCCGATGCCCCCGCCTGGGCCACCACCCGCTTCGTCGACCCCTCTGACCTGCGCCACGACATGCACGTCAACATCGTCACCTTCCAGCCCGGCGGGTCGATCCCGTTCGAGGAAACCCATGTCATGGAACACGGGATCTTCATCCTGCAGGGCAAGGCCGTCTACCGGCTGAACCAGGACTGGGTCGAGGTCGAGGCAGGCGATTTCCTCTGGCTGCGCGCCTTCTGCCCGCAGGCCTGCTACGCGGGCGGCCCCGAACCCTTCCGCTACATGCTCTACAAGGACATCAACCGCCACGTCCGCCTACCCCGCCCCACCCCCTGATCATCATCTGTGCAGAAATATCCCGGGGTGAATGCGCGCCTTGCGCGCAGAGGGGGCAGCGCCCCCTCCACCGCCCGCAGGGCCAGAAGACTTGCGCGCGGCACGCGCGCGCCGCAAGGTCACAACGCAACCAAGACGGACCCCATGCCCCGCACGCTCCGCCCCGAACCCCTCACCGTCGCCGCCTTCGCCCCGTTCGGCGATGTGCTCGACTGCACCGGCTCGCCGGACCGTATCATCAACCAGGGCCTCTGCGGGCGCTTCCATGACCGCGCGTGGCTGGACTTCGATGCGAGCGGACGCGCCGGGCTGTCGCTGTTTCTCGCCGAACCCCGCAGCCTGCCCTGCCGGCTCGAGATGGTCGAACGCCACCCGCAGGGCAGCCAGGCCTTCATCCCCATGCACGAACACCCGTTCCTCGTCATCACCGCCCCGGACGAAGGCGACCGCCCCGGCACGCCACGCGCCTTCCTCACCGACGGGGCGCAGGGGATCAACCTGCACCGTGGCATCTGGCACGGGGTGCTCACGCCGCTGTCCGCGCCGGGTCGCTTCGCGGTGATCGACCGGATCGGCCCGGGCGACAATCTGAAGGAACACTGGTTCGCCGAGCCCTGGACCGTCCTGCCCGTCTGACCCGGCGGCCCGTTTGCGGCCGACAAACCCCTTGCAAATGCCCCGCCCGCGCGCTAACCGGCGGCATCGGTTCGGAGTGTAGCTCAGCCTGGTAGAGCACTGTCTTCGGGAGGCAGGGGCCGGAGGTTCGAATCCTCTCACTCCGACCAGTTTTCCGCATGATCCGCCCTGAAGGACCCGTGGCCACCCCGTAGCGCAGGACAGGAGTGGCGGGGCCGGCTGTCGCGACTGCCCCACTCGCCCCGGATCGGCCCCCCAGGCGACACTGCGGCGATACCGCGCGACGCTGCGTTACCGCCAAAGGCCGTTACGTCAGACGCTTGCGCCCCAGCGTCAAGCACACCGGCGCACTTGACGCAGCACGTTCCGGGCGACAATGCTGCCAGAAGCGGTTGGAGGCACCGCGGGGGGGAGCGGCAAGCGAGGAGGAGCGCATGACGTCGTCCAGAACGACCGGACGGCCATGGCTGAGCGCCTATGGCGACGATATCGAAGCGGAATTGCCCGCCCCGCGCCATGCCAGCCTGGCCGAGATGGGGCACAGCGCCTGCACCCGCTTCGCCGACCGCACGGCCTTTACCTGCGTGGTGCCCAACGGCATGAACGGCTCGCTCACCTACGGGCAGGTCGATTCCATGTCGGACGCCTTTGCCGCCTTCCTGCGCATCGACTGCGACCTGGACCCCGGCGACCGGGTGGCGGTGCAGCTTCCCAACACGCTCAGCTATCCGATCGTGGCGCTGGGCGTGTTCAAGGCCGGCTGCGTGCTGGTCAACACCAACCCGCTCTACACCCGCTCGGAAATGCTGCACCAGTTCACCGACGCCGAGGTCAAGGTGCTGGTGATCGTCGATATCTTCGCCGACAAGCTGGCCGATGTGGTCCCGCAGACCGGCATCGAACGGGTGGTGCTGGCGGGCGTGCCCGAGTTCTTCCCCCGCGTGCCCGAATTCATCGTCCGCACCGTGCAGAAGGTCTGGACCCGCTCGCTGCCGCCGATCCCGCAACTGCCAGTGCCGGTCACCCGGATCCGCGCGGCACTGGCCGCCGGGCGCAAGCACAAGGCGGACGCAAAGCAATGGTGGCAGGGGCTGGAGCGGCGCAACCTTGCGATGCTGCAATACACCGGCGGGACCACGGGCGTGGCCAAGGGCGCCATGCTCAGCCACGGCGCCATGCTGGCCAACATTGATCAGGTGCTGGCCATGGGCCGCGCCTACATGGACCGCGAGACCTGCGTGCTGACGGCGCTGCCGCTCTATCACATCTTCGCCTTCACGGCGAATTTCCTGTCGTTCTTCGACATTGGCGCGCGCAACGTGCTGATCCCCTCGCCGCGCCCGGTGCAGAACCTGCAACGCGCGGTCGAGAACTATCCGATCACCTGGATCACCGGGGTCAACACGCTGTTCAACGCGCTGACGAACGAGGAATGGTTCACTGCCCACCCGCCGAAGCATCTGGTCGCCGCCATCGCCGGGGGCACCGCGCTGCATGCCGCCGTCGCCCGACGCTGGCACGAGGTCACCGGCACCCCGGTTGCCGAAGGCTACGGGCTGACCGAATGCGCCCCCGTGGTCAGCTTCAACCCCATGGGCGACCGCTCCCGCCCCGGCAGCATCGGCATTCCCGTGCCCGGAACAGAGGTCGCGCTGGTCGATGACGATGACGCGCCGGTGGAGGATGGCAAGCCCGGCGAATTGCTGGTCAGGGGCCCGCAGAACATGGACGGCTACTGGCGCCGCCCCGAAGATACCGACAGCACCCTGCGCAACGGCTGGGTCTATACCGGTGACGTGGCCACCATGGACGATGACGGCTACCTGCATATCGTCGACCGCAAGAAAGATCTGGTCATCGTTTCGGGCTTCAACGTCTACCCGAACGAGATCGAGGACGCGCTGGCCAAGTTCGACCCGGTGCTGGAGGCGGCGGTTGTGGGCATCCCCGACGAAAAGACCGGCGAAGCGGTGCGCGCCTACGTGGTGCCCAACCCCGACCATGTGGGCGAGCCGCTGACGCGCGAGGCCATCGTCAAGCACTGCCGCACCCTGCTGGCGCCCTACAAGGTGCCGCGCTCGGTGGTGATCCGGGACGAACTGCCCAAATCGCCCATCGGAAAGATCCTGCGCAAGGACCTCAAGGCCGAAGTGCGCGAGGAATTCAAGGCCGCAACCCCTGCCAGTGCCGCCTGATCCACTCCCTTCCCCAGCCAATGGACACCCGCCATGATCACACCGCTTGAGACGACGCTGCTGGGCATCATGATGATGGTCATCATGCTGGGCATGGGCGCGTCGATGACCTGGCGCGATTTCATGCTGGCGTTTCGCAAGCCGCGCGGGATCGTCGTGGGCCTGACCAGCCAGTTCCTGGTCATGCCCGCGCTGGGGTTTGCGCTGGCCATGGCGCTGGGGCTGCCACCGGCGATGGTGGTCGGGCTGATCCTGATCGCCTGCATGCCGGGGGGGACCACCTCGAACATCTTCGCCTATTTCTCCAAGGGGGTGCTGGCGCTGTCGATCATGATGACCACGGCCTCGACCATGGTGGCGGTGGTGATGGTGCCGATCCTGCTGACCTTCTACAGCGGGCTGGCGGGGATCGGCGCCGAATTCGTCATTCCGGCTGGCAATGTGGCGCAGGTGCTGGTGGTGCTGCTGGTGCCCACGGCCATCGGCATGGTGCTGCGCAAGGTCAATCCCAACATCGGCGCCACGGTCGAACTGATCGGCTCGCTCATGGGGGTGGTGGTGATCCTGTTCCTGATCGTCACCTGGGTGCCGCGCAACTATCAGATGCTGCTCGACACCGGGCCCGAGTTCTACACCGCCACCATCGGCATCGGGCTGGCCGGGATGCTGTTCGGCTACTGGTTCGCACGGGGCCTGCAGCAGGACAGCAACCGCTCGCGCACCATCAGCCTGGAAACCGGCATCCAGAACGGGCCGCTGGCGGTGCTGGTGATCACGCTCTCGTTCACCGGCGAGATGCAGCAGGACGTCCTGTTCATTCCGGTGCTCTATTCGCTGTTCATCGTCATCAGTTCGACCTTTGTGACGATGTGGTATCGCCGCAATGCCACGCGCGAGGAACTGGCCCGCGACGCCGCCAAGGTCGCCACCTGACACCGTAAGGTCAGGAATCGGTCCCGATGCTGGCGCATTCCCCGTCCAAGTCTCGGGGAAAACAAGGCGGTATGGGATCGCGCGCAAGCGCGAAGACTGGATATGCGAAAACTCTGGAAACGACAGGCGGCGCCCTTGCTGATGCGCTTCGTGCGGGAGCGGTCCGCGGCCGTGACCGTGGACTGGGTGGTGCTGACGGCGGCGGTGGTCGGGATCGGCCTGGCGGCGCTGACGGCTGTGAGCC
>SKMI01000336.1 GCA_007121115.1 Paracoccaceae bacterium
CGGGGATAAACATCATCCGCATCAACTTTGACAAGGCCGACCCGCCGCGCGAAGTGATCGACAGCTTCCGCGAGGTGCAGGCCGCAAGGCAGGAGCGTGACCGGCTGGAGCGTCAGGCCGACGCCTATGCCAACCGGGTTCTGGCCGGCGCGCGCGGTGAAGCCGCGCAGATCCAGGAGCAGGCCGAAGCCTATCGCGCCGAGGTGATCAACACCGCCGAGGGTGAAGCCAGCCGCTTCGTCTCGGTCTACAACGAATATGTCAATGCGCCGGAAGTGACCCGCAAGCGGATGTACCTGGAAACCATGGAGCGGGTGCTGGGCGACATGAGCCTGACCATCCTGGACAACGTCACCGGCGAAGGCGGGAACGGCACCGGCGTGCTGCCCTACCTGCCGCTTGACCAGTTGCAGCGGACGCGGCAACCGGAACCGCAGACGGGGAGTGGCAACTGATGCGTAAATTAGGGTTTTTCATCCCCGTCGTGGTGATCGCTGCGATCGTGGGTCTCTCGGCGCTGTTCGTCGTGGACGAGCGCGAGAACGTGCTGGTGCTCCAGTTCGGCCAGGTCCGGCAAGAGATCAACGAGCCCGGCCTGGGCTTCAAGATCCCCTTCATCCAGGAAGTCGTGCGCTATGACGCCCGCATCCTGGGCCTGCGGACACAGCCGCTGGAGGTCACGCCGCTCGATGACCGCCGCCTGGTGGTCGATGCCTTCATGCGCTGGCGGATCACCGATGTGCGCCGCTTCCGCGAGGCCGTCGGCATGGAGGGCATCCGCGCCGCGCAGGGCCGGATGGAGCGGATCATGAACGCCGCCATCCGCGAGGTTCTGGGCGCCGTGCCCTCGGGCGCCGTGCTGTCCGAAGATCGGACCTCGCTGATGAACCGCATCCGCGATCTGGCCCGGCGCGAGGCCGAGACGCTGGGCGTCGACGTGATCGACGTGCGTCTGACCCGCACCGACCTGCCCGAGCAGAACCTGGCCGCCACATTCGCCCGGATGCGCGCCGAGCGCGAGCGGGAAGCGGCGGACGAGATCGCACGCGGGAACGAGGCCGCGCAGCGCGTGCGGGCACTCGCCGACCGGACGGTGGTGGAGCTGGTCTCCAGCGCCCGGCGCGAAGGCGAGATCATCCGCGGCGAGGCCGATGCCGAGCGTAACCGGATCTATGCCGAAGCGTTCAACCTTGATCAGGAGTTCTTCGCCTTCTCGCGCTCGATGCAGTCCTACGAGCGCGCGCTGCGGGGCGAAAACGCGACCATGGTCCTGCGTCCGGACAGCCAGTTCTTCGACTTCCTGCGCGCCGACGGGCTGGATGCCGAACTGGCCGCCGCCCTGCGCGAGGCCGCCGAGACGGGCGAGATCGCACAGCCGGACGTGCAAACGCGTGAGGATACGGGCGAGGAGCCGGACATCGTCCGCGAACTGGAAGAGATGATCGGCAACTGATCGCGCCGGATCCGGAGCGCTTATGGAAACGATCGTCCTCGCCCTCGGGCTGGTTCTGATCATCGAGGGGCTGGTGTTCGCACTGGCCCCTTCGCGCATTGACGAGTTGCTGCGCATTCTGGCGCAACTCTCCGACGAGGCGCGCCGCCTGATCGGCCTTACGGCGCTCGCACTGGGCGCGGCACTGGTGACGCTCTCACAGCTTCTTTGACCCGGCCTGTGTGTCTGCTGCGCGGGGCCGCGGCACGTGCGGCGACCGCGACGCCTGCCGCAGCGCGGCGCCAGCCGCGCTGCCCGGCCCAACGCCGGATTGCACGCGCACCGCGCGCAACTCCGGGGGCGGGAGCCCCCGCCCCGGCACTGCGCCCCGGCGGGATACCGGACCGCCGTTCAGCAGGCCGAAAACACCGTGACCCACCGCATCCCGCGCCCGCTGCGCGGCGTGGCAATCCCCAGACCGACCGCCACATGCGCCGGGTTCAGGATGTTGGTGCGATGCCCGGCCGAATCCATCCACGCCCGATGCGCCGCGCGCGAATTGCGCACCCCCATGGCCAGGTTCTCGGACATCCGGCATCCGCGCCGACCCGCCGTCGATACGCGATGCGCGAAATCCCGGCCATTGCTGCCCACATGTCCGAAGAACCCGTTGCGCGCCATGTCGCAGGCATGGGCCTGCGCCAACGCGCCCAGTCCGGGGTCGGCGCGCACGGGCACCAGTCCGCGCGCGGTCCGTTCCGCGTTGATCAGCCGCACCATCTCGCGCAGCGTCTGCTCCGGCACCGCCTGCGTGCAGGCCTGCGCCGCCGGGGCGGTCATCAGCGCGGCAACAACCAGCGCCGCTGCCGCAAACAGGGTCCCGGCGCGAAACTTGGCGCGGCTGGCGGCGCGGGAACCCGGGACAGGTAAAGCGAACATGGGCAGACCTCCGGCTTTGCTCACCCCCGTCAGAAAACAGCGGAAAAGGGGCCGGAAGCGGGTGGAAATGCGGCACTCCCGGGCCGCTTCGCTTGAAACCTCGGGTCCTGATCCGGGCGCTCAGCCCTCGGCCTTTTCGTAGAGCGCGAAGCACCCTGCGCGCTCCCGCCGCAGCCGGGCGCGCGTGGCCTCGCTCAACACCATCGGCCGCGTGGGCGAGACATTGGCGCTCGGCAGGGCGATCTCGGTTTCCAGCCGCTCGGACAGCCACGCGCAACAATCCTCCATCCGGTCGTGGCGGAAAAGCCGGTCGACCCGGACGGTGCCTTGCGATGCCGTCAGGAACCGACCCTGCGCCCCGACGGCTGCATGGGGCGGCTGTGGCCTGCGCAGATAGTCCTGCACGAAACGCTCGAAATCCATGCCGCGTGTGCTGCGCTCCGTTTCTTCCAGTGCCGGGCGCGCGCGGTAGCGATACCAGCTTCCCAGCCAGTCCTCGGGTTCACGGATCAGTGCGCAGGTCTCCACCGGCCCGTCGCAGAATTTCGCCACCAATGGCGCCACAAATCGCTGATACCGGCGCAGGCCGATGTGCTTCACGGCGGGCTGGTTGCGGAATACCATGTCGGCGCGGCTCGCCAGCGCCATGTGCAGGGCTGTGCTCCCGGTTTTCGGGGTTGCCAGCAGGACCAACCTGTGTCGGACAAAGACCAGCACGGCCACGCCCTCCGAACTGCCCGAAGCACGGGCCACCGCAGCGGTTGTGGCGAAGTGGTCTGCGGCTGTCAATTGCCGCCCCATCCGCCTGCGCCTTGATTGCTGCCCCGGTCAGGTTCCGGTCCGGGTCCAGTTCGACAGTAATGATCGTGATCGCAACCGATGAAACACGGTCCGCGCAGGGACACTCATACAAAACGTCATGCACCGGGCCGAAACCATTGACGGGAAATACATATTTTCCTTTGGGTGATCATGGGCGGACCTCGGCGATGACGGCGGTCGGAACACCTTGTGCCGTGACATCCTGTCCCGGATGTGGCAATTTGTCCACTCATCGAGGGTGTAATGCGCGACAGCAAACTCACAGAACTCCGCTTTGATCCGGAGCGTTTTCTGCCCAATTTACTGGGGCAGGCTTCGGTTGCGAGCGAACGCGATTTCCTGCGCGAACTGCGTGACACGTTCGGCCTGTCGCGCACGCAATGGCAGATCATTGCCTATCTGGGGTTTTCGGGCAGCATGACCGCCACTGAGATCTGCCATCGCTCCGGGGTCGAGAAAACCAAGATCTCGCGTGCTGTTGCCGTGCTCGAGGGCGAGGACCTGCTGGTTCGGGACCGCTCGAAGGTGGACCGCCGGTGCGAATACCTGACCCTGACCTCCAAGGGCGACGCCCTGTTCGTCGCGGTGGGCGAGCGCGCCATCGAAGCCGACCAGGCACTGCGCGCGCGGATCGGCGCCTTGCGCGCACGCGAGCTTGAATCCGCCCTGCGCGCATTGATCCGGAAACCGGACCCGCGCGGGCGCTGACCCGTCCGGGTCACGGGGTGCAGCACAGGGTGGGTTGTTCGTGCATGCGGGCGCTCAGGCCGTCCATGGCAGGGTCAGGCGCTTCCGGGGCCATCGCCGTTGGTGACCGTGATGCCGGGTGCGCCGTCGCGCAAGACGCCGATCACCGCCGCCTGCGCGAAACCGGCTACGTGCAGGGCGGCGACCAGGTCCGGCGCCGCCTCTGACGGCACGGCGGCAAGCAACCCGCCTGCGGTCTGCGGGTCATGCAGCAACGCGTCCGCGATTGATCCCTCCCCTACCCCGTCCCAGTGCAGCTGTCCCGCCAGCGCCGCGCGATTGCCCTGCGCAAGCGGTGACCAGTGCCCGGCGGCGATCAGGTCCTCCGCCCCCGGCAAGGCGGGCAGCGTCCCGGCATGGACGGTCGCGGCGCAGCCCGAGGCCGCGAGCATCTCCATCAGATGCCCCGCGAGCCCGAAGCCGGTCACATCGGTCATGGCGCTTGCGTGCGCTGCCAGCAGGTGCGCCGCCGCGCCCTGCGGTGCCGCCATCGCCGCCAGCGCGGCAGCCACCGCGCGCCCCGGCGCCCGCATCGCCATTTCGGCGGCCAGCACGATCCCGGTGCCCAGCGGCCTGGTCAGGATCAGCGCGTCGCCCGGGCGCCCACCGCCCTTGGTCAGTACGCGGCCACCTGCCAGCCCGGTGACGGTGACGCCGATGCTCATTTCGGCCCCCATGGCGCTGTGCCCGCCGACGATGGCCGCGCCCTCAGCCGCTGCGACAGCCTGCGCGGCGGCCATGATCTCGGACAGGGTGCGGGCCTGCAGCGCCTCGGACATGCGCGGCAGCGTGACGTTCAGAAGCAGCGCCTGCGGCGCCGCCCCCATGGCCCAGACATCGCCCATCGCGTGCACGGCGGCGATGCGCGCCAGGGTGAACGGGTCATCGGTAAAGGCGCGCAGATGGTCGGTGGCGATCACCTGCCGCGTGTCACCCAGGCGCAGCACTGCCGCGTCATCCCCGGCGCC
>SKMI01000181.1 GCA_007121115.1 Paracoccaceae bacterium
CCGATGCCTTCATCCGCAGCTTCGGCTTTGCCCTGCCGCCCTTCGCCCACCTGTCGCCCGCAGACCTGCGCGCCGAAGGCCACACCGAGATTTTCCGCCGCCGTCTGGGCTGGGACGTGACGGATTACGGCGGGGGCGACTTCGGCGCCATGGGGCTCGCGCTCTTCACCCTGCGCAACGGTCGGGTGGAGGACCTGGCCGCCGGGCGCGGGATGCTTTATGCCGAAAAGCTCCTGATCTCGCGCCGGGACCAACTCAGCCCCATGCACCGCCACATGCTCAAGGCCGAGGATATCATCAACCGCGGCGGCGGCACGCTGGTGATCGAACTGTTCGCCGCCGCCCCCGATGGCAGCCGCGACTTTGACGCATCGGTGACGGTGATATGCGACGGACTGCCCCGGACACTGCCCGCAGGCGGCAAGCTGGCCCTGGGCGTGGGCGAAAGCGTGACCCTGATGCCCGGCGACTGGCACGCCTTCTGGGCCGAAGGCGCCGACTGCCTGATCGGCGAGGTCAGCACCGTCAACGATGACGAGACCGACAACCGCTTCGACCCGCCCCTGCCCCGCTTTGCCGAAGTGACCGAGGATGAAGCCCCCTGGCGCCTTCTGGTCAGCGACTATCCCGCAATCCTGCAGGGCGCGACCCAGACGTAAACAGGCGCCGTCACTCCAGTTTCGACGGAAACCCCGGCGCGCGCAGGTCGGTGTCCAGCAAATCCTCCAGCAGCCGCGCGATCATCGGCGACTGCGCCTCCCCGCCATAGGCCGCGCGGGCGGCGACATAGGTCTGTTCGGTCGCCGCCGCCAGATCCAGCGGCACGCCGAATTCTCGCCCGAACCCCAGCGCGAAGCGCAGGTCCTTGAGCGCCAGATCGATGTTGAAGCCGATATCGTTCGATCCGTTCAGGATCAGCGCGCCCTCGGTCTCATGGACAAATGAATTGCCCGAAGATGCCTGAATCGCCGCCCAGGCCTGGCCCAGGTCCAGCCCGCCGCGCTTGGCCAGCATCAACGCCTCGGCGCTGGCCTTCAGATGGATGAAGGCCAGCATGTTGGTGATCACCTTGATGATCGAGGCCGAGCCGAGCGGCCCGATGTGAAAGACCCGGTTGCCCATCGCCTCCATCGCCGGGCGGTGCAGGTCCACAAGCTCCGCGTCGCCCCCGGGCAGCATCGTGATCTCGCCCCGCGCAGCCAGATGCACGCCGCCCGTGACGGGTAGTTCCAGCATCCGCACCCCATGCCCGGCGGCGCGTTCGGCAAAGGCCAGCACGTCGTCGCGCCCCAGCGTCGACATCTCCACCCATGTGGCGCCGTCGCGCATCCGCGGCATGATCGCGTCGAGCACGCGCTCCGTGACCTGCGGCGAGGGCAGGCAGGTGATCACATGATCCACTCGCGCGGCCAGTTCACCCGGATCATCGACCCAATGCGCCCCCAGCGCCTCGCATTCTGCAGCGTTCGCGCGGTCCAGATCGGTGACGCTCAGCGCGAACCCCGCCTGCGCCAGCCGCGCGGCGCAATACGCGCCCAGATTGCCCAGCCCGATGTAGCCGTAATGCATGATGTTGTCCCTTCATGTGCCCTTGCGCGCCGCCTGCCATAAATGCGCGGACGCGCGCGCGAAGGGTGCGGGTGGGTGGGAGGGGCGCCCTTCGCGCGCGTCTTCCGGCGCATCAATCCGGCGTCATTTCATTTTATTGTCAGCGCATTGATCGGCGATCCTTACCCATCACCGTAACCGACCATTGCCTTGATCTCGCAGAAGTCATGAATCGCCCAGTCGGCATATTCGCGTCCGTTGCCCGACTGCTTGTAGCCCCCGAACGGCGCGTGCAGGTCCCAGTCCGGCCCGTTGATCTGCACCTGTCCGGCCTGCAGCCGCCGCGCCACGGCGCGGGCCTCCTCCGGCGCGCCCTGCACGTAGGCCGCCAGCCCATAGACCGTGTCATTCGCCATGGCCACGGCCTCGTCCACGCTGTCGTAGGGCAGCACCGACAGCACCGGGCCGAAAATCTCCTCGCGTGCGATGGTCATGGTGTTGGCGACATCGCCGAAGACCGTGGGCCGGACGAAATGGCCGCGGTTCAGCCCCTCGGGCCGCCCGGTGCCGCCGGTTACCAGCCGCGCGCCCTCGGCGATCCCGGCCTCGATCAGCGCCTGCACCTTGTCATATTGCGCGCGGCTGACCAGCGGGCCCATCTCGGTGCTTGCATCCTGCGGATCGCCCACCTGCACGGCCTCGGCGGCGGCGGCAGCGATTTCCAGCGCGCGGGCGTGGGCGTCGCGCGGCACGAACATCCGCGTCGGCGCGTCGCAGCTTTGCCCGGTGTTTTCCAGCACCGCCTCCATCCCGTCGGTCACGGCCTCTTCCAGATCGGCCGAGGGCAGGATGATGTTGGGCGACTTGCCGCCCAGTTCCTGCGCCACGCGCTTGACCGTCGGCGCCGCCGCCATCGCCACCTCGACCCCCGCGCGGGTGGAGCCGGTGAAGGACACCATGTCCACACCGGGATGCGCCGACATCGCCGCGCCCACCTCGGGCCCGGTGCCGTTGACCAGATTGAACACGCCCGCCGGCACTCCGGCATCGTGCAGTATCTCGGCAAAGATCAGCCCCGAGAGCGGCGCGATCTCCGAAGGCTTCAGCACCATGGCGCACCCTGCCGCCAGCGCCGGCGCCACCTTGCAGACGATCTGGTTCATGGGCCAGTTCCACGGCGTGATCAGGGCGACCACGCCGATCCCCTCGCGCATCAAGAGCGTGGTGCCGCGCATGCTTTCCCATGCGAACCGCTCCGCCGCCTCGATGGTGGCGCCCATGTGCATGTCGCCCGCCGCCACCTGCGCCTCGCGCGAGAACGTGATCGGCGCGCCCATCTCGCCGCTCATCGCCTGCGCCAGATCCTCGGCACGGGCCATGTAGGCGGCATGGATGCGGCGCAAGAGCGCGATCCGCTCGGCCACCGGGGTCGCGGCAAAGCCCGGCAGCGCGGCGCGGGCGGCGGCCACGGCGCGGTCCACATCGGCGCTGGTGCCCAGCGCGATCTGGGCGACCGTTTCCTCGGTTGCGGGGTTTTCCACCGCCATGGTCTGCGTCCCCGAGGCCGGGTCCGTCCACTGCCCCCCGATATAGAAGGACGTGAGGTTCTGCGGCAGGGTCATGGCGGGCCTCCGGTGGCTGGGGTTATCATCAGCAATGTGCAGTTTCCGGCGCCGATTCCAACCCGTTCCGGACCGGCCCCGTGGGATCGGCTTTACTTTCCGCACCCCCGCGCCCAGCATTGCGCGAGATCAGCCAAGGAGCCCCCATGCCCGCCATCCCCGCGAACCCCGACCGTCTGCTGGCCGATCTGGACCATCTGCGCACCATCGGCGCGGTGGGCACCGGTGTCTCGCGCATGGCGTTTACCGACCAAGATATCGCCGCGCGGGCCTGGCTGGCCGCACAGATGGCCGAGGCCGGGCTGGAGGTGACGGTGGATCCCTGCGGCAACCTTTTCGGGCTGCCGCCGGGGGACGCGCCCTGCCTGCTGGTCGGCTCGCACAGCGACACGCAGCCGCTGGGGGGCTGGTTGGACGGGATCTATGGCGTGGCCTGCGGGCTGGAACTGGCGCGCGCGGCGCTGGAAGCAGGCGGGCCGCGCATCGCCGTGGTGTCCTTCCAGGACGAGGAGGGGCGCTTCGGTGGCCTGGGCGGCAGCGCGGTCTGGGCCGGGCGCATGAGCCTGGCCGCCGCCGACACCACCACGGATGCCGACGGCGTGAGCTTCGGCGCGGCGCGGGTGGCGGCGGAGCGGATCGGGCCGGCCGGAGCGATTATGGGAGAGGTCCCGCCGTCGCGCTTCTCGGCCTACATCGAAGCCCATATCGAACAGGGCCCGGCGCTGGAGGCGGCAGGGCTGGCGCTGGGGGCGGTCGAAGCCATCGTCGGCGTGCGCCGCTGGACCCTGACCTTCCGGGGCGAGGCGAATCACGCCGGCACCACGCCCATGGCACTGCGGCGCGATGCGGTGCAGGGGCTGGGGCGATACATCACCGATCTGAACACGGCGCTGGCCCCCATCGTCACCGACCGCACGGTCTGGACCCTGGGCCGGATCACGGTGGACCCCAACGCGCCCTCGATCGTGCCCGGCGCGGCGAGCGTGTCGGTGCAGATGCGCGATGCCGAAGCCGCGCGGCTGGGCAGGATGCGGGACACCGCGCTGACGCTGGCGCAGGAGGTGGCGGCGGCCCGCGGCCTGACGCTCGAGGCCGAGGAAGGCATCGCGCTGGACCCGGTGGCCATGGACCCCGCGCTGGTGGACCGGCTCGCCGCGGGGGCCCAGGAAGTGGCCCCGGGACGCTGGCAGCACATGCCCTCGGGCGCGCTGCACGATGCCTGCAACGTCGCCGCCGTGCTGCCCGCGGCGATGCTGTTCGTACCCTCCATCGGCGGGATCAGCCACAACCCGGCTGAAGACACGGCCCGCGAGGATCTGCGCACCGGCCTGCGGGCTCTCGCGGCGGCCCTCGGAGAAGACATCACAAGGGCCTGATAGAAGCCCGCCGTTCGCCATTCAGCCCCGCCCGCGCGACAGCGCGGGCAGCGCCCGCATGACTTGACGGTCTGGGCATGCGGGGGTGGTGGGCGGGCACGACCCGAGGGCGCTCCTGCCGCAAGCGCGCCCCGGTTTCCCGGAGCCGATTCGCCGGAAACGGTCTGACCGGTTCTCCCGCCCGTTCCCGGCCCGCTGCGCTTCGCGCAGCGCGCAGGGAACCGTTGGGCCGGGCGCGTGCGCGCGAAGCACGCACGCGAGGGCGCGCCAGCACCCGCCGCGGCGCTCCTGTCCGTGCCGTTTTGGCGCCCGCAAACGCCGCCCTCCTCCGCGCCGGTCAGCAGCTCCCGCTCGGGTAC
>SKMI01000050.1 GCA_007121115.1 Paracoccaceae bacterium
ATGTCCGGCACCTGCCGCAGCGCCGTGCGAAGCCCCGCGCGCAGGTCGGAGACCGCGCGCAGATGGCTGACCCCGGCCTGCCGCGCGGCGATCTCGTCCAGCAGGCAGGAGGGGCTCGACAGCCGTGCCGCCAGCAGCCGCGCCCCGGCCGCAGTCATGGTCCGGTCAACCGCCGACAGAAGCGTGCCCTCGCGCGCGCCGGACAGCGCCTCGGTCAGTTCCAGGTTGCGGCGGGTGGCCGCGTCGATCAGCATCCGCCGCGCGGCTTGGTCGCGCACCGGCGGGCGCAGGAGCGGCAGCTTGCCGCGCTGGGTCAGGTCCAGATAGGCCACCAGCCCGCCCAGCGCGGCCAGTTCCGCGCGGTCAAACGCCCCGAAACCCTCCAGCGTCTGCACCCCATAAAGCGCGCAGAGCCGCTTCTCCGCCGACTGGCTGTCGAAGCTGACGCGCGGCTGCGCGGTCAGCGCAGCGCCATGGTCGGCGGACAACGCGTCCAGGTCAGTGGCCAGCGTGTCCGGCACCAGCAGCTCGCGCGGGGTGAGCCGCGCCAGTTCGGGCCCGAGCGCCACGCGCGCACACCCCATCACCCGCAGCGCACCGGTGGAGATGTCGGCCCAGGCCAGTGCACCGGCCCCGCGCACCTCGACCCAGGCGGCGAGGAAATTATGCCGCCGCGCCTCAAGCAGCGCCTCCTCGGTCAGCGTGCCGGGGGTGACCAGACGCACCACATCGCGCGCCACCAGCGCCTTGGCGCCGCGCTTCTTCGCCTCGGCCGGGCTTTCCATCTGCTCGGCGATCGCCACACGGAACCCTTTGCGGATCAGCGTCAGCAGGTAGCTTTCGGCGGCATGGACCGGCACGCCGCACATCGGGATATCCTCGCCCCCGTGCTTGCCGCGCTTCGTCAGGGCGATGTCCAGCGCCGCCGCCGCCGCCACCGCGTCATCGAAGAACAGCTCGTAGAAGTCGCCCATGCGGTAGAACAGCAGCGCATCAGCATGCTGCGCCTTGATGTCCAGGTATTGCGCCATCATCGGCGTGACGGTCTCGCTCACCCTGCCCTCCCGCGGCATCGCCGCACCGAAGCGACCCCCCCGCCACAAAGCCCCTCCGCGCGCGCCGCGAGGCGCGCGCACGGCCCAACCGGATGACGGACGCGCCAGCGGACGGAAGACGGGCGGGAGCGCCCCTTGTCCCCATGGACCACGCCGAAACTCACCATCTCGGCGCCCCCTCCAGCGCCGCAAGCACCGTGTCCAGCGCCGCATCCGCCATCACAACCAGCATCGCAGGTGCCTCGAACCGCAGTGTCACCTCCGGCGCTGCAACCTCGTTCGAGGTGCCGATCACCCCGGCAGGCGCAAAATCCAGCCCGTCGATCGCCCAGTGCAGCCCCTCCGAGCGCCCCCGCACCGGCGCCATGGGAAACAGCGACAGCCGCGCCCCTACGGGCAGCCGCATCTCGAGCCAGGGCGGCGCCAGAAAGCACAGATCGCCGCCTCCCAACAGCACGCAGCGGTGCGCGCGATGCCGCGCCAGCGTGCTGAAGGCCGCCAGCGTATGGTCCATCCGCGCGCCCCCGAACCCCACCGCCAGCACCGCGGGCGCCTCTATCCGCGACAGCGCCTTGTCGAAATCGGTGCTGTCCTGATCGGCCACATGCACCAGCCGCCGCGCCCCCAGCCGCGCCCGCGCGCTCTCGGAGATCGAATCGAAATCCCCCACCGCAAGCGCCGGTTCATGCCCCAGCGCCAGCGCCCGGTCGGCACCGCCATCCGCCACCACCAGCGTGGGCCCCCGCGCCAGCGCCGCGCGCAACTCCTCGGGCGCACAGGCGCCACCGCCCAGCAAGGTCACCGGCCTGTCCGATTGAACGAATCCGCGCATCGCGCTAGCATTCGCAATTAAGGCGCACAAACGCAATCTCGGTCACATTCGGATCACGAAATAACCCAGATGCGACCATCCTATGGTTCATCTGTTAAGGCAGCTTCCTCCGGACCCAGGTAACGAAAGCGAGTGTCCGATGGTACCTCCGAACAAGATCCTGACGGTGTCCTACGGCACCTTCTCCTGCACGCTCGAAGGGTTCGAAAACCCGTTCTCGACCATGCAGGCCATCGCCGAGTATTTCCGCGACCTTGCCGCCGAGGATCGCTATTTCGGCGCCGAACCGCCCACCCCGGACGCCGAGATGCTGCACAAGATCGCCGAACGCGAGGTGCGCCGCCGGGTCGATGCGCAGGTGCAGGAAAACGGCATCATCCTGCGCCCGCATCAGGCGTCGGCGCCGATCGCGGACGCCCCGGCGCAGCCGCAGGTCGTGGCCTCCATTCCCGCATCGCTCCCGGACATCGCCGCGGACTTCGCGCCCGGCGTGGTCTCCGCGGCAGCCATGGCGGCCGTGCAATCGCATGCGCTTGCGCGCGATGTCCCCCCGACTGCGGCGGCTGCGCCAGCACCCGTGCCGAAGCCCGAGGCCGAAGCGGGGCGCGCAGGCGGTCACGCTGACGGTCCGGAACGAGACAGCGCCGCAGAGGCCCCGGCAGACGCGGCGCGGCCTGACAGCCTGCGTCCCACCGGTCCCGCCGATCCGCCTGGCGAACCGGAATCTGACGCAGCCTCGTCCGAGCGCGCGGGCGCGTTGCTGTCGCCGCTGGGCGCAGAGGATGGCGCGGATGCACCCGGCGCGGAACCGTCGCGCTCCGGCGTCGCTGCCGAGCCCGATATCGGCACCCGGCTCGACCGCGTCCGCGCGGCGGTCAGCCGCGCACGGCAGGACACCCTCGCCACGCCAGCGGCGTCGGCGCCCGTCGCCACACCCGAACCCGAGGCCAGCGCGGCCAAAAGCGCCGCCCCCCTGTCGGACGGGGCCGAGGACCGCGCTCAGGAGGCACCGGCCCCCCAAGCGCCCGAACTGCAGGTGCCACCCGCCGGACCTGCGGAAAGCGCGACCCCGGAGGCCCCGCTCGAAGCCCCCGTTGAAGCAGACGTCCACGACGCCGCTCCAAGCGAGCGCGATCTGGCAGTGGACGAAGCAAAGAAAGACGACTCAGCGGCGGGCGACGCAACCGCCGCTACCGATGCCGCGATCTGGGACCCGTTCGACGCCGACAGCGAAGCGCTGGACGATGACGCCGAGGCGCTCGACGCCGAAATGCGCAACTTCTTCGGCACGGCGACAGAGGACCAGCCCGAAGCAGCCGCCGAACCGACGTCCGAGGATGGCACTGCCAGAAGCGACGCCGAGGCCGCGCGCCCGGCAGCGGGCGACGCGGAGTCAGTGGAAACCGGCGCCGCGCAGGCCGATGCACATGACACCGACGCCCCCGGCATCGCGCCACGCCGCCCGGGACTGGCGAGTGCCGACGCGCCCGAACCGACGCGCAGCGACGATGCCGAGAGCGGGGCGACCATCGAACCGCCCTCGCTCGATGCGGTTCGCGCGGTTGTGCGCACGAACCTTGGCGCCACC
Organism: Paracoccaceae bacterium; assembly: GCA_007121115.1. Lineage (GTDB taxonomy): Bacteria > Pseudomonadota > Alphaproteobacteria > Rhodobacterales > Rhodobacteraceae > Rhabdonatronobacter. Next base: position 3,476 of record SKMI01000050.1, read on the forward strand.
GGGCTGAGCCCCAGCGCCGAACGGGAACTGGTCGACGATCTGGCCGAGGTCGAGCACGAAGCGGCGCGGATGCGCATGAGCAAGCGCCGCCGCCTCGCCATGATCGACACCCCGCAGGATGACGAAACCGTCGAGCGCTTGATGGCAAAGACCGACGACGCGCTGCGCGGCACGGATTCGCAGCGCGCGCGGTCGAATTTCGAGCAATTGCGCGCCGCCGTCACCGCCACCCGCGCCGAGGAAGCCGTCACCGGTCCCCGCCGTCCGGAACTCGAGGAGGCGCGCCAGAAGGAACGGTTCCAGAGCGATCTTGAAACCGATACCGCAGAGACCCCGGTCCTGAAGAGCAGCGCATCCGCCGTGACGGCGCAGGGACCGGACGCCGAAAGCACCGCCGGAAGCACCGAGGTGCCGCGCCCGGCGGAGGACGCCACCGCAGCGGCCAGCATCGATGACGAGGCCCGGGTCTGGACCGGGCAAGACGCCCCGGCTGAAGACACCGACGCGCGCGCGCCCCGACTTGCCGAACCGGTGACCACCGAGGAAGGAACTGGCACGGAAGCGGGCGATACCGAAACCGGCGATGACGAACTGGCCGATGAAGACACGCTCCCCGGCAGCGACCGGCCCGCACAGGGCGTGAGCGCGGTCCAGCAACTTGCGCCGATCCCGACCCGCCCGGTCCGCCGGGGCGAAGTCTCGGCCCGGAGCGCGCGGCCGTCCATGTCGCACCAGCAGCCGCCACTGGTTCTGGTTTCCGAACAGCGGGTAGACGCTTCGGATCCAGTGCGGCCCGTACGCCCGCGCCGCGTCGCCGGATCCGCCGCGTCGGCACCCGAAATGCGCGCTTCCGACGGCGGCAAGGGTTTTGCCCGCTTCATCGCGCGGCTGGACGACCCGGATCTGGAGCAGACCATCGAAGCCGCCGCCGCCTATCTGACCCATGTCGAAGGGCAGCGCGAGTTCAGCCGCGTGGATATCATGGCCTATGTCCAGACCACGTCTGTCGGCACCGATGCCAGCCGCGAGGATACGATGCGCGCGCTGGGCGTGCTCCTGCGCGAAGGCGCGATCGAGCGCGCCGGGCGCGGCACCTTCGTGCTCGGGCTGGGCGCGCAAAGCGCCGAACAGGCCCGTCAGTTCGCGGGCTGAACCGGAACCGCAGCGCTAACGCGGCGCCCGGCCCGCCGCACAACCCGGCCCCCGGCACCCCGCCGGGGGCCGTTTGCTTTGACCGGGTCGCTATCCACGCCGCGCAACGACCGACACCCGCGCACCCAGGCCCGCGCCACTGGCGCGGGCCAGCGCCCGCGCAGTGCCCCGTAAGTAAAACTGGGGGGTGGGTCGGGCGGGGCGCTGAGCGGGCGCTTCGCGGCGCCTGCGCAAAGCCTCCCGCGCGGATCGGGGCTCAACGC
>SKMI01000156.1 GCA_007121115.1 Paracoccaceae bacterium
CCATGTCAGAACGCCCGGAAGGTCATGGTGGTCAGCGTGCGGCTGATGCCCGGGATGTCGAACAGCCTTTCGGTCAGGTAATGGCCCACATCCGCGTCCTCGGGGATGTAGACCTTGGCGATCAGGTCGTATTCGCCGCTGGTGGAATAAAGCTCCGAGACCACCTCGCGGTCCCAGATGGCATCGGCCACCTCATAGGTCTTGCCGGGGTGGCAGCGGAACTGGACGAAGACACAGCGCATGACGGCTCCGGGGTTGGGGTGGCTTTGGGGCGGCAGGATAAGCATGGCGCGACGGCGGCGCCAGTGGGAAGCACCGTTATCCGCGCGAAGGCAAACCCGAGGTGCGCGCCCTTCTGGCGCAGGCGACCGGCGCGCAATCGCGCAGCTCCGCCCGGCGGTGACGCCATTTTGACAGGCCTGCGCGGACGAGCCGCGCTCGGCGCTGGATGAAACGCGCCTGACAGGGTAGGACAGTGCGCAACCCAGGTGCGTGGGTGTCTTCGGCCCGCGTGCCTGTCTGAAGAGAGAGCAATCACGAATCGAGAGACAAGTGCCGTTTTTCCCGTTCTCCCGTCTTGGATGGCGCCGCGCCGAAGCGGAACTTGCACCCGATACGCGGCTTGCGGTCGTGGGCGACATCCACGGGCGCGCGGACCTGCTGGACGAGCTTCTGGAGATCATCGCGCGAGAGGCGGGACGGGACTGCCCGATGGTCTTTGTGGGGGATTACGTGGACCGGGGCGAGCAAAGCGCGCAGGTGCTCGGGCGGGTGCAGGCGCTGCAGGGCGGCGAATGGCATGGCGCGGTGACCTGCCTCAAGGGCAACCATGAAGCGATGATGCTCGCTTTTCTGGACCGGCCGGAAGACGCTGGCCCGTTCTGGATCAACAATGGCGGCGCACATACCCTGGCGAGCTTCGGCATCTCCCCGCCGGGATCAACGCTAGAAGCCCTTGATGAAGCCCGCAACGCGCTGCGCGAAGCACTCGGTCCGCGCGGGGAAGAGTGGCTGCGGGCGCTGCCACCGAGCATCCAGTCAGGCAACCTGCTCATCACTCATGCCGGTGCGGACCCCGAGCGCCCTCCGGACGCACAGACCGAGGAAGACCTGCTGTGGGGGCATCCCGAGTTCGCGCGGCGCCCGCGGCGCGATGGCCTGTGGGTCGCGCACGGGCATACCATCTGCGAAGAGCCCGCAGCCGCCGACGGGCGGATAAGCGTCGACACCGGCGCCTATGCAACGCATCGGCTGACCGCCGCCTACATTGCGCGCGGGAAATGTCGTTTCTTTTCCACATGATGCAGCGCGCGACGCGCGTCACGGAAGCGTTTGGCATCCGATGGCCGTGTTTCAGCGCAGCAGTATCGACAACTTCCAGTGCTTTCGGTACTCTTAACAACTTGGGAGATGTGCGGTGCGGACGATTCGTCCGCGCTGAAGTGTTTGCAGGAAGGATTGATCGATGCGTATCAGAATAGTCCGGATCGCCCAGGGGGTCGCTCTTGGTGCCGCGGTGCTGGCCTTCGACACGGCGAACGCCCCTGCATCCGCCCAGTCGGACCCGCCTGAGATGTCGGTGCTGATCGAACTGGCGCAGAACAACGCGATGCAGGATGTCATCAGCCTTCCCGGCGCGCAGCTCGCTGAAGTGCTTGGCGGTGCAACCGAGGCCGAGCGGCTGGCCCTGGTTGCGGCGCTGCCGCCTGCAGCTGTCGACACGATGATGATTGCGATGCTTCAGGCGCGCGCATCAAACGGGGTCATTGCCGATCTGATCGGGGCAATCATCGAGAATGACCCGGCCGATACGCAGCGGATCATCGACGTCATTCTGGACAACACCGCTCCGGCAGAGCGGCCTGCGATTGCGGCGGCGCTCTACGACAGGATCGACAGGCTGTTCAGCGAAGCGGCGGTCGAGATTTCGGATGCTGTGCTGGAAAACACCATCTTCACGGCAGTGACGCTCGACACCAGGGTCGCGGATCGATTTGCGCAACTTGGGAACCGGCTTTCCGAAGATCGGTCGACCGCGCTGGCGGCTGCCCTCGCGCGCATCTCCGAGACTGCGGATGACGCGGTCGCGTCGGCGGTGGAAACCGCTGTTGCCAGAGAGGGCGGGCAGTTTGCGCAGCGGTTCGGGGTCGCACGCGGGGAAGTCGATGTTGCGGTCACGCCGCCGGTCGCCCCGCCCCCTGTCGCAGTTCCTGATGTTCCGGCGGTTCCGCCGGCCGGGATCGGCGGTCCTGGCACAGCGCCGGGCGCGGCGCCAGCAACGGGCGCGGGACGGGACGCAATCTTCGCACAGGGCGCGTCATCCGGCACTGGGGTAGGTGCAGGTCCAAGCATGAGCCCGTCGGCGCCTTCTGGGGATGTGAGCCCCCCGTGAGGTAATCAGGCGGCAGGCGCGGCTGCAGGTGACACTGGTTTCTCAGGGCATGATCGAGAGCGAGGTGCCGGTGCTGTGTGCAAGTTGCACGCCCAAGTCATGATCGATTGCCCGGCGACCAGGATCGGCGAGAATTTGCCTTGGTATTTGAGTATTTCGCCTGGAGTGCACGCAAAGGGCAAACCCAGAGGGCCCGATGAACAAACTGAACTCTGACGCGCTCCGGCCCCCCGAGGCTCCGCAATATGGAAGCGATGACGAGATTGATCTGCGCAAGCTGTTTGCCGTCATTCGGCGCAACTTGTGGACGCTTGTGCTGGGTGGCGCGGTCGGGCTCACTCTCGCCATCGCCCAGTTATCGACCACGACGCGGTTGTACACATCGAGCCTGGATCTGAGCATCGGACGGTCTGCCGACGCGGAGTTGTTTCAAGACCTGTCCGGTGTCACATCGGCCCGGACCACGGAAATGGAAATCGAGACCGTTCAGCATGTCCTGCGATCCGAACGGATTGCCGAGCGCGTGGTCCGGACACTCAATCTTCAGGATAACAGCACCTTCAACGCTCCGGTGCAGTCCGGGTTCGGGCGCCTGACGGGCACTTTGCGGTCGCAGATTTCACAGATGATTGCCAGTACGCGTGCACTGCTGTCCGAAGATATCCCAGAGCTCTCTGACCCTGATCCATCACGCGCCGACCAGGAAATGCGCGCCATTGACCGCGCAGTGCGGCGGTTGCGGTCCAACATGTCGGTGTCCGCAAGCCGGGGACGGGTGATCCAGATCCGGTATACCTCGGCCTCGCCCGCGTTGTCGGAGCGGATCGCCAACGCCATCGCTCAAGCCTATATCCAGGACGAACTGGAATCGACCGACGAGGCATCACAGCGCGCGATCACCTGGTTGCGCGAACGCCGGGATCAGCTTCGCGAGCAATCGGACCGGGTGAGCGCCATTGCCGAGCGTTTCCGCGAAGAAAACGACCTCATGGGCGTGGACGTCGATCGCCTCGGCGATGCCGAATTCGAGCGGCTGACCCAGAACCTCGTGGCGGCGCGCGCCGAACTGGTCGAACTGGAAGCCGCCAGCCGTCGTCTCGATGAAATTGTCGAAAGCGGGGACACCAGTGCCGTCGTGCGCGAAACGGCCGGGCAGGGCATCACCTCCGGTTTGCGGTCGCGCTACCTGGAGACGCTGCGTCAGTACAACAACCTGGCTGGCACGCTGGGCGACGATCATGCGCAGACCCAGCGCCGTTTCCGCGAATTGCAGGAAATCGAAACGCTGATGTTCGAAGAAGTGCGCCGCAGCGCGGAACTTATCCGCGACGATATCCGCGCGGCGCGCGAGCGTGTTGCTGGCTTTGAGGAGGCGCAGTCGCGCGCCGGGGAACGTGTTGGCGCCGATCAGGCCGTGCTGAGCGAGTTGCGCGAACTTGAACGGAACGCCGAGACCGTTCGCAATCTCTACATCGGCTTTCAGACCCGCTACGAGGAAGCCACGCAAAGACAGGAAATCCCGGTTTCCAATGCCCGCGTGCTCAACCGCGCGCAAGGGGCGAGCCAGACCTCTCCGAATGCGCCGCGCACGCTTGCACTTGGCGGCTTGCTGGGGTTCCTCTTCGCCGGTGGCTTCGTGGCCTGGCGCGAATGGCGCGATGATCGCGTGCGTTCTGAAGAACAGGTGCGCGAGGAACTTGGGCTCGAATACCTGGGTGGGTTGACGGTCCTGAAGGGTGTTGCGGAAAAGGTGCCGGAACATGTCGAGATCGCGCTTTCCGATAGCCCCCGAACTGTGGCGATGCCCGAAATCCTGACCTTCGCAGCAAGCAAGCCGCTGTCGAACTATGCCGAGACGCTACGAACCGGGAAAATGAGCCTGTCGCTGCGTCACGGCAAGACCCCGCGGGCGCCCCGGATCGGGTTCGTTTCCTGTGTTCCAGCCGAGGGCAAGACCACGACTGCCGGCAACTTTGCGACCCTGCTTGCACAACAGGGCGCCAGCGTGATGCTGATCGATGGCGATATGCGCAATCCCGGGCTGTCACGCTCACTCAACACCGATATCGAGTTCGGGTTGGTCGACGTGCTGATGGGCGAGAAGGACTGGCGTGACGTAGGGTACACGGTCGAGGGAACCGGCCTGGACATCCTGCCGAACAGCAAGGCGCGCGTTGCGCACACAGCCGAGTTGATGGGCAGCAACAACATGCACGCATTGCTCGACGCGCTGGACAGCAACTATGAATACGTCATCCTCGACCTGCCGCCGCTTGCGCCCGTGGTGGATGCGCGCGCGGTGCTTGATCAGCTTGATGGCGTGTTCTTCGTCCTGAAATGGGGTGAGACCAATATCGATATCGCAAAACGTGTGCTGCGCATGGATCCCAGACTGCGGGACAAGTGCTACGGCGCGTTCCTGAACCTGTTCGACCCGAAGAAAGCGCGCGCCTACACAGGTTATGAGGGCTATCGGCATTATCGCTCATACTACAA
>SKMI01000292.1 GCA_007121115.1 Paracoccaceae bacterium
CTGTTTCGGGGCGCCAGGCGGCCTCGACCAGCGCGGCATCGCGTTGCGGCGGGGGCGTGGCCGCGGCTTCGGAGGTAACATTGGCGGCGCTGCCAAGGGGCGCGTCTTCATCCCGCAGGCTGACCGGCGGCGGCGCCAGCACGATCTTGCCGCCCGCATCGCCGGGCGCTCCGGCAGCGATCTGGTTGACGGAAAGCCCCTGATACTGCGCCTGCTGGCCGCCCACATCCTCGGGGGCGACCCGCATCGGCCCTTCCAGCGCGCGCACCACCGGCACGCCCGAGACATCGCGCACCATCAACTGCCAGCTCCAGAGCCCCAGCCCCGCCAGCAGCGCCAGCGACAGCGCCGCCCCGGACCAGTTCAGCAACGCGCCGACGCGCAGCGGCGCGGTCTGCGGCTCGGCCACCTGATAGCGCGGGTATGACGGATGCCATTCTTCGTGAGCGCCACCCGTCCCGTGGTGGCCGCGATACGCATAGCTCATGACCTGCCCCATCCGCGTGCAGGTATCCCGCACACGATATACTTCTGCCCGAAACGATCAGCGCGCGAAGGCGCCGCTTGCCTGCTGGTTCCGGGCGGGGCGCTTTTTAATCAGCGCATTTCCTCGACCGGGACCACGCCAAGGATAGCAAGCCCGCCGGAAATCACAACGCTTGTGGCCCGCGCAAGGGCGATTTTGGCTTGCGATGTGGCGAAATCGCCCTCCTGGACGAAACGCAGGGCCGATTCTTCGTTACCGCGGTTCCACAGCGCGTGAAATTCGGCGGCCAGTTCCGACAGGTAGCCCGCCACCCGGTGCGGCTCATGCGCGGCGGCCGCGGTCTCCACCAGCCGCGGCCAGGCCGCCAGCCGGGCGATCAGCGCCAGTTCCGCCGGGTGGTCCAATGCCGTCAGATCGGCGCCCTGAAGTGCGACGTCAGACACGTCGATCCCCGCCTCGGACGCCTTGCGCAGCACCGAATGCACGCGCGCGTGGGCGTATTGGACATACCACACCGGGTTGTCGCGCGACTGCTCCAGCACACGCGCGAAGTCGAAATCCAGCGCCACGTCGCTCTTGCGGGTCAGCATGACGAAGCGGGTCACGTCCGGCCCCACCTCCTCGACCACATCGCGCAGGGTGACGAAGGTGCCCGCGCGCTTGGACATCTTGAAGGGCTGGCCGTTCTTGTAGAGCTTCACCAACTGGATCAGCCGGATGTCCAGCGGCACGCGGCCCTCGGACAGCGCCGCCACCGCGGCTTTCATACGCTTGACGTAACCGCCATGGTCGGCGCCGAAAATGTCGATCAGCAGGTCGAAGCCGCGCTCGATCTTGTCGAAGTGATAGGCGATGTCGGGGGCGAAATACGTCCAGCTTCCGTCCGATTTCATGATCGGGCGGTCCACATCGTCGCCATGCGCGGTGGAGCGGAACAGCGTCTGCTCGCGCGGCTCCCAGTCCTCGGGCGTCTTGCCCTTGGGCGGCTCCAGCACGCCGTCGTAGATCAGCCCCTGCGCGCGCAGCCGGTCGATCGCGGCCTCGATCCGCCCGGTGCCGTAAAGCGCCTTTTCGCTGGCATAGACATCCATGGTCACACCCAGCGCGGCCAGATCGGCGCGGATCATGGCCATCATCCGGTCGGTGGCAAACTCGCGGATCGGGGCGAGCCAGACGGCCTCGGGCTGGTCCAGGAAGCGGTCGCCATACTCGGCCTTGAGCGCCGCGCCGACCTCGACCAGATACTCGCCGGGATAGAGCCCCTCGGCGATCTCGGGCGAGAGCCCGTGCGCTTCGCGGTAGCGTTCAAAGGCCGAGCGCGCCAGCACATCGACCTGAGCGCCACCGTCGTTGATGTAATATTCCCGGGTGACCGAAAAGCCTGCGAAATCCAGCAGGCTGCTGAGCGCGTCGCCCACCACCGCGCCGCGCGTATGGCCCACATGCATGGGCCCGGTGGGGTTCGCGCTGACGAATTCCACGTTGACCCGCCGCCCCGCGCCCATGCGCGACCGGCCATAGTCCTTACCAGCCTCCAGGATCGTGCGCACCAGATCCTGCCAGAGCGCGGGCGCCAGCCGCATGTTCAGAAACCCCGGCCCCGCCACCTCGGCCGCCGCCAAGCGTGGATCGGCGCGCAGCCGGGCGGCCAGCGTCTCGGCGATGTCGCGGGGCTTCAGGCCTGCGGGTTTCGCCAGCACCATGGCGGCGTTGGTGGCCATGTCGCCATGCGCCGGATCGCGCGGCGGCTCCACCGTCACCGCGTCCAGCGGCAGCCCCGCGGGCAACTCGCCCGCCGTGGTCATGGCTTGCAGCGTGCTGGTCACCAGCGCCCGGATTTCGGAAAAAAGGTTCATGCGTGGTCCACCCGAGGATCGAACGCCCCTGCCCTACGGCGCAGGCGCCAGAGGGTCAAGGGCGCCGCCCCCCACGCGACCCCTGCCGCGCGCGCGGCGTTCGGGGCGCGCACCCAAAGAAAAGGCAGGTTGGTGGGCGGGGTCGCGCGGCCCGGGCCAGCCGCGGGGCACCGCGCTCAGGATCCGTCGATCCAGCCCAGCAGATCAGGCAACTGGCCCAGATGCAGCAGGGCGCGGAAGCGGGCATGCTCCAGCGGCGGGTCGGCGCGCTCGATCTCCCATTCCACGCCATGGGGCACATGCACCCCCCAGCCCCCGGCCAGGATCGGCGGGATCACGTCGGATTTCAGCGAATTGCCCACCATCAGCGCCCGCTCCGCCCCGTCCCCGTGCCGCGCGAAGGCCTGCGCATAGACCGGCGGGGTCTTGTCCGAAACGATCTCGACCGCGTCGAACGCCTCGCCCAGCCCCGATTGCGCCAGCTTGCGCTCCTGATCCAGCAGGTCGCCCTTGGTGATCAGCACCAGCCGGTAGCATGGCGCCAGCGCGTCGATGGTGGCGGCGGCGTGGGGCAGAAGCTCGATCGGATGGGCCAGCATCTCGCGCCCCGCCGCCAGCAGTTCGGCAATCACCGGCGCCGGCACGCGCCCTTCGGTCACCTCGATCGCGGTTTCGATCATCGACAAGGTGAACCCCTTGATCCCGAACCCGTAATGGCCAAGGTTGCGCCGCTCCGCGGCCAGCAGCCGCGCCATCAGGTGATCCTTCGGCGTGTGATCGGCCAGCAATTCGGCGAAGCGTTCCTGCGTCAGCCGGAAATAGCGCTCGTTATGCCAGAGCGTGTCGTCGGCATCGAAGCCGATCGTGGTGATGCGCCCCATTCCCGGCCCCCTCATGCCCCCGGTTCCCACCGGTTATCGGCCCGATTCCCAAGCGATTCCGCGTCGATTCCGAACCGATTCCGCTGGCCGCCCCTCTTTCCCGAAAGCGGCAATCGTCTATATACTCGCCCAACAGCGAATCCGCACGACCTGGAGGCAACCTGCCGATGCGACTGAAGCCGACCATGACCGACCCCGGCGACGGAAACGGGACGGACGGCGACGGCGAAACCGGGATCGCCACCAAGACGCGCACCCGCACCCAGCGCCCGCCGCTCTACAAGGTGCTGCTGCTCAATGACGACTATACCCCGATGGAATTCGTGGTCCATGTGCTGGAACGCTTCTTCGGCATGTCCCACGCCCAGGCATTCGAGATCATGCTGACGGTCCACAACAAGGGCGTGGCGGTGGTCGGCGTGTTCTCGTTCGAGGTGGCGGAGACCAAGGTCGCGCAGGTGATGGATTTCGCCCGCCGCCACCAGCATCCGCTGCAATGCACGCTGGAAAAGGAGTGAGCGGCGCCCGCGCGCAGACGCTGGACCTGCGCGAGAGCCCCCCGCCCGCATGTCCCTGACCCTGACCGATCCCGCCCCGCGCGAGGCACGGCTGACTCGCGCCCTCGAGGACGGGCTGGTGCTGCCCGAAGAGGGTCGCATCGCCGTGCTGCGCCCGCGCGCGCTGGAGCGCTTCGATCCGCTGCCCGCTGCGCGGCTGCACATGATTACCGGTTTCCGCCCCGATCATGACGCGCTGGCGCAGGCGGGCTTTTTCACCGGTCCCACCCCCGAAGGCCACTACGCCGCCGCGCTGGTCTGCCTGCCGCGCGCGAAACCGGCGGCGCGCGCGCTGATCGCGCAGGCGGCGGGCCTGACCGACGGGCCGGTGCTGGTGGACGGCCAGAAGGTGGACGGAGTCGAATCCGTCCTGCGCGAGCTGCGCGCGCGGGTCACGGTTTCGGGCGTGGTCTCGCGCGCGCATGGCAAGCTCTTCTGGTTCATGCCCGGCGCGGATCGGCTGGCCGACTGGGCCGACGTGCCGCACCGGCTGGATGACCCTATGGCGCCGGGCTTCGTCACGCTGCCGGGGGTCTTCTCGGCCGACGGGGTAGATCCCGGCTCGCGGCTGCTGGCCGGGGTGCTGCCTGATACGCCGGGCGCGCGGGTGGCCGACCTGGGCGCAGGCTGGGGGCTGCTGGCCGCGCAGGTGCTGAAGCGCCCCGGCGTGCAGGCGGTGCATCTGATCGAGGCCGAGCACGATGCGCTCGACTGCGCCCGCGCCAATATCCACGACGCGCGCGCGCAGTTCCACTGGGCCGATGCCACCGCCTGCTCCCTGCCCGGACCCGTGGACACGGTGGTGATGAACCCGCCCTTTCACGCCGGGCGCGCGGCGCGCAGCGATCTGGGCCGCGCCTTCATCGCCGCGGCCGCCGGGCTCTTGACGGCGAAGGGCACGCTGTGGATGGTGGCTAACCGACACCTGCCCTATGACGCCGCACTGGCCGAGGCGTTCCACAGCGCCGAGACCGTGACCGAGGATCGCAGCTACCGTGTCTGGTGCGCCAGCCAGCCCCGCAAGACCCGCTGACCCCTCATACCCGGCCCCCCGCAATTCATCCCCGCAACCGATCCCCGCAACCGATCCCCGCAACCGATCCCC
>SKMI01000134.1 GCA_007121115.1 Paracoccaceae bacterium
TGGCGCCGCGCCGGGCCGATCTGGCGCTGGTGGCGGGGGATCTGGCACTCTGGCGCGGCGATCCGGCGCCGGGGTTGGCTGCGCTGGCGCCCGTGGCGCGCGACTTCCCGGCGCGCCCCGCACTCTGGCCGCTGCTGGTGCGGCTGCATTTCACTGCCGGGGACCTGAAGGCGGCGCAGGCGGCGCTGGAGCGTCATGCGGATTTGCAGGCGGCGCGGGGGGGGGCGGCGCCCGATCTGCGCGATCTGATGGTGGCCGATGCGCTGCAAGGGGCGGACGGACCCGGTGCGGCGGCTATGGCGCTGGCCGCAGCCCAGGTGCGCTTTGTGCCTGCGGTGCCGGGGGCGGATATCCCGCGCCGGGTCGCGCATTACTGGGAAGGGGCGCAAAGCCCCGCGCAGGCGCGTGCCCGTGCCCGCTGGGCGGCGCTGCATCCGGGCTTCACGCAGCGTGTGTTTGATGCCGAAAGCGCGCACGCCTGGATCGCTGCGCAGGAGGGTGCCAAGCTGGCAGAGCGGTTTGCCGCGCTCCCGCGCCCGGCCCTGCGCGCGGATCTGTTCCGGTTGTGCCTGATGCGGCGCGAGGGGGGTATCTTCGCCGATCTGGACGAATTCCCGCGTCTGCCCGTCACGCCCTGGCTGGAAGGCGCGCGCGTGGTCCTGTGCCGCGAACGCGGCTTCGGCACCGTGGCCAACAATTTCCTGGCCGCAGCGCCGGGTCAGGTGCTGTTCGACCGCGCGCTGGCGCTTGTGCTGGCGGCGCTGGACGGCACGGAAACCCCATACGCCTGGTGGCACAGTGGCCCCGCACAACTGACACGCGCGCTGGCCGAAGAGATCGACACCCCGGAGCCGGGGCTGCGCCTGCTGGCGCAGGCCGACTACTGCCGCCGTGTGTCCACCAACCTGCCCTGGCCGCACAAGCGCGGTCCGGAACACTGGCGCAACGCGGGCGCGGTGGACAGCGACGCGGGCTTTACCTAGGATCGCGCAGCGCAACCGGACGGTCTCATGGGCACAGACGCAACGCAGGAGCAGGGTCTCGAGGCCCCAGGCGCCGCCGAGGCGCTGATCGTCGATGTGGACGGGTTCGAGGGGCCGCTGGACCTGTTGCTGACGCTTTCGCGCACGCAGAAGGTGGATTTGCGCCGCATTTCGGTGCTGCAACTGGCCGAACAATACCTGGGCTTCGTCGAACGCGCGCGGAAATTGCGGATCGAACTGGCGGCGGATTACCTGGTCATGGCGGCCTGGCTTGCGTTCCTGAAATCGCGGCTGCTGCTGCCGCCCGACCCGGCCGAGGAGGGGCCGAGCGGCGAGGAAATGGCCGCGCATCTGGCGTTTCAGCTGGAGCGGCTGGCGGCCATGCGCGATGCGGCGGCGCGGCTGATGGCGCGCGACCGTCTGGGGCAGGATTTCTTCGCCCGCGGCGCCCCCGAGGCGGTGGGCGAAACGCGCCGCACCCGCTATGACGCGACCCTTCTGGAACTGATGCAGGCCTATGCACGGCTGCGCACCCGCGATGATTTTCGCCCCTATGCCTTTGAACGCCATGATATCCTTGCCATCGAGGCGGCGCTGGAGCGGCTGACCGCGATCCTGGGCGAGGTGCCGGACTGGACCGCGCTCCAACGCTTCCTGCCCGAAGGGTGGCGCGGCTCACCGGGGCGGCGCCGCTCGGCGGTGGCCTCGACCTTTGCCGCGACGCTGGAACTCGCCAAGCAGGGGCGGGTGGAGCTGCGCCAGTCGGAGGTGTTTGCGCCCATCCACCTGCGCCGGAAACCGCATTCATGAGCACCGACCCGGATCCGACCCTCTTCGCCGCGCCCCCCATGGCCGAGCAGGAGCGCATGGTCGAGGCGATGCTTTTTGCCGCGCCCGCGCCGCTGAGCGTGGCGGAACTGGCGCGGCGGATGCCGCAGGGCTGCGATCCGGCCGAGGCGCTGATGCACCTGCGCTCGCGCTATGCCGGGCGGGGCGTCACTCTGGTGCGGGTCGGCGACGGCTGGGCCATGCGCACCGCACCCGATCTGGGCTGGCTGATGCAGTCCGAGCGGGTGGAGACCCGGAAGCTCTCGCGCGCGGCGATCGAGACGCTGGCGATCATCGCCTATCACCAGCCCGTCACCCGCGCCGAGATCGAGGAGATCCGCGGCGTTGCCGTGTCGCGCGGGACCATCGACCTGCTGATGGAACTGGACTGGATCCGGCTGGGGCGGCGGCGGATGACGCCGGGCCGCCCTGTGACATTCGTGGTGACCCAAGCCTTCCTGGATCACTTCGGCCTGGAATCGGCGCGCGACCTTCCGGGGCTGGCGGAACTGCGCGCCGCCGGGCTGCTGGACAGCCGCCCCGCACCGGGACAGGGGCTGGCCGGCGAGGATGATGACGAAGACGGCACGCCGCAGGGACAGAGCGAACTCTTCGAGGATTGAGCGGAACCTGTGGTTGGTTTGGGGGCGTGCCCGTGTTAGCTTGGGTCAACAGCCCGGAAGAGGCTGCCCGAGGCGACGCACACAGCACGAGCAGAGGAGCCTGCACCCATGAATATATCCCGCATTCTTCACGATATCTGGCGCCAGATCTTCGCGCGCCGGATCCGGTCCTCGGTCTACAGCAAGATGGCGCGGGGCGAGAGCAAGATCAGCAACTCGATCCGCAACACCATGACCGGCAGCAATCGCGGCGGGGACCGCGACAACAAGTAACCCGGTCCGGACCGGACCAAGGGGCGCGGTTCAGCCGCGCCGCCGTCGCCGTGCCGTATCGCCGCCGCCGGTGTTGAAGCTGACCTGCGGCAGGGTTACCACCTGGGCCAGTTCCGGGAACGGGTCCACGGCGTGCGGGAGTGCGCTGGCGTTGACGAAGTGTTCCTGAAACCGGGGCTCGATCGCCGTTTCCACCTTGTGAATGCGCTTCACGGTCGACTCGATGGCGGCGCGCGCGCCCGCGTTGCACAGGGCGATCCGCGCGCCGGTCCCGGCGGCGTTTCCGGCGCTGGTGACCTTGTCTAGCCGGGCGTCGGGGATCATGCCCAGCACCATGGCGTGTTTCGGCGAGATATGCGCGCCGAATGCCCCGGCCAGCACCACGCGGTCCACACGGTCCACGCCCAACTCGTCCATCAACAGCCGGGCACCCGCGTAGAGCGCTGATTTCGCAAGCTGGATCGCGCGGATATCGCCCTGCGTCACGGTGATGCGCGGCCCGCCCGTGTCGCTGGCGTCATGGATGAGATAGGCATGGGTGCGCCCCTCGGCCACGCAGCGCTCGGTGCCGGTCTGCGCCGCCGATCCGATCAGCCCGGCGGCATCGACCAGCCCCGCCATGCGCATCTCGGCCACGGCTTCGATGATGCCGGAGCCGCAGATGCCGGTGATGCCGGTGGCCGCCGTGGTGTCAGTGAAGCCCGGATCGTCGGACCACAGATCGCAGCCGATGACGCGGAAGCGGGGTTCCTTGGTCACCGGGTCGATCTCCAGCCGTTCGATGGCACCTGGCGCTGCGCGCTGGCCGGAACTGATCTGCGCGCCCTCGAAGGCCGGGCCGGTGGGCGACGAACACGCCAGCACCCGGTCGCGGTTGCCCAGCAGAATCTCGGCATTGGTGCCCACATCCACCACCAGAACCAGGTCGTCCGATTTCTCCGGCGCTTCGGACAGCGCCACGGCGGCGGCATCGGCGCCGACGTGGCCTGCGATGCAGGGCAGCATGTAGAGCCGCGCCGCCGGGTTCAGCGCATCGAGGCCGAGATCACGCGCCGGCGCCTCCACCGCGTCCGAGGTTGCCAGCGCAAAGGGCGCCTGGCCCAGTTCCACCGGGTCGATGCCGAGGAACAGATGGTGCATGACCGGGTTGCAGACCACCACCGCCTCGACCAGATCGCGCAGGTCCACGCCCGCTTCGGCCGCGGTTTCGCGGATCAGGGTGTTCATGCCGTCGCGCACGGCCCGGGTCATTTCCACATCGCCGCCGGGGTTCATCATGGCGTAGCTCACGCGGCTCATCAGATCCTCGCCGAAGCGGATCTGCGGGTTCATGATCCCGTTCGAGGCCAGCACCGCCCCGGTGCGCAGGTCCACCAGATGCGCTGCGATGGTGGTGGAGCCAAGGTCAATGGCCATGCCGCAAAGCGGTGCCTCGCGCAGTCCGGGCCACAGGTCGATGAGCCGCCACGGCCCGCCGCGATGGTCCCGGAACAGTGCCACGGTGACCGCCCATTTGCCTGCGCGCAGCGTGGGTTGCAGTTTGCGCATCACGTCAAGATCGGCGCGCAGATCACTGATATCCCATTGCTTCCGCAGCGCATCGGCCAGCCGTTCCAGATCGCCCGAGGGCTCGTGCATGTCGGGCTCGGCGACCTCGACGTAGAAAAGCCGCGTGGCCGGGTCCATGACGATATCGCGGACAGCGGCGGATTTGCGCACCACCTGCCGGTGAACCTGGCTTTCGGGGGGCACGTCGATGACCACATCGGAGTTGATCTGCGCCTGACAACCCAGCCGCCGCCCGTCGATCATGCCGCGCTTGTCCTTGTAGCGCTGTTCGACCGCGTTCCAGTCCGAGAGCGCGCCCGGCGCCACGGTCACCCCGTGCTTGGCAAACTCGCCTACGCCCGGCGCCACCTGGCATTTGGAGCAGATGCCGCGCCCGCCGCAGACGCTGTCCAGATCGACGCCAAGCTGCCGCGCGGCTGTCAGCACAGAGGTGCCCGCAGGCACCCGCCCGCGTTTGCCCGAGGGGGTGAAGATTACAAGGGGGTCGGTCATCCGGCACTCCTGCGCAGGGCTGGCTCCGACCAGATACTCCAGCGCCCGGTCCAGAGAAGACCGGGCGCGGCATTCAAGCGTTCATTTGCGGCATCCTGCCGTTCAACTGAACCGGCGCGAGACCAGCACCGAAATCGGCGAATGGCGCACCACCCGCGCGGCGGTGGAGCCGATGAAGTAGTCACTGAACCCCGGTTTGTGCGAGGCGATCATGATCAGGTCCGCGTTGCACTCCTTGGCGCACTGCAGGATCTGGGTCGAGGGCTTGCCCGCGCGCAGGTCGACATCCACCTGCACCCCCCGCGCCGCGGCCGCGAGTGACTCCAGCTGCTCGCGCACCGCCTTGCGGTGATTCATCAACTGTTCCTTGGTCATGGCGGCCACCATGTAGGGCGGGATTTCGTCCAGCACGTGTACGAGGGTGATGGTGCCGCCGGGCGACAGCATCTTGCGCGCCTTGTCGATCAGCCCGCGACTGGTCGCGCCCTTGCTGAACAGGGCGGCGGCGACAACGATGGAATTGAACATGCAGGCTCTCCCATATCCTTGCAGGGCGCGGCGGTTTCAGCGGCGCTGGTCCGGCGGACAGTGCCATGTGCGCGCGGTTAAATCAAACGGCAAGCAGTCCGGCTCAGCGCAGCACCATCACCGAGGTCTGCGCGTGCCGGACCACGCGCGTGGCGGTCGAACCGATGAAATAGTCGCCGAAGCCCGGCTTGTGCGAGGCGATCATGATCAGATCCGCCTTCGTTTCGGTCGCCGTGCCCAGGATACCGGCCGAGGGCGTGCCCATGCGCACCACGGTTTCGATTTTGATGTCACCGGCCTCGTTTGCGATGGCCTCAAGCTCGTCCTGCGCCTCGCGCTGGCGTTTGCTCTGCAACTCGGCCGGGATGCGCGCGGCTGCGAACTGCGGGATCTCGTCGACGACATGGACAACCACCAGCTTGCCGCCGGGGTTGAGCATGTCGCGTGCCTTGCGGATCAGGCCGCGGGTTGTCTGCCCCTTGCTGAACAGGGCGGCGGCAATCAGGATCGTGTCATACATGGTGTTCCTCCGAAAACTCTGCGCGACGATGCGCTGTTGATCTGCCCAACTCTATCGCCGGGCGGCGCGTCCGGTAAGCCCGAACCGCCGTCAGGGGTCTGCAAACCGACACCCGCGCTCACGGGGCGACCCGGCGCAGCGCCTCAGCGCGCGATCAGCACCGAGGTCTGCGCGTGCCGGACCACCCGCGCCGCGGTGGAACCGATGAAATAGTCACTCAGGCCCGGCTTGTGCGAAGCGATCATGATCAGATCGGCGTTGCTGTCCTCGGCCGATTGCAGGATCTGCCCCGAGGCCGCGCCCATGCGCACCTCGGTTTCCACGCGCGCGTCCACGCCGCCCGCAAGGGTCTTCAGCTCCACGCTTGCCTCGGCCCGGCGGCGGTCGGACAGGTCGCGCGGCAGTTCGGCGGCGATGTAACTGGGCACTTCCTCCAGCACGTGCAGCAGGCGTATCTCGCCGCCGGCGTCGATCATGCGCACGGCCTTGTTCAGCAGCGCCTTGCCCTGATCCATGTTGGCAAGGTCGACGGCGACGATGATGCGGGAAAACATGGGGTCTCCTTCCTGTGCGTTGGCTGTGGCCTGCCGGGCAGGTTAGGGGGCAGCGTGCCACGCGGCGTTGATCCTGGTCAAACCGTATGTGCGGCGAACCGTATTCGCGGTGGTCGGCGGTTTCCGCGCTGCCCCATGATGCGCCCCTGCCGCGGTGGGGCGCAAGTGTTTCGCTCTGTCGCCAAGTGTGAGGCGCTGGGCCATTGCATTCGCAGCGTCTCCGCAGCATACGATCCGGCAGAGCGTCCGACAGAAGAGCGCAACGGCATGAGCATTTCCCTTGTCATTCTGGCGGCGGGGCAGGGCACCCGCATGAATTCCGACCTGCCGAAGGTGCTGCACCCGCTGGCCGGGGCGCCGCTGGTGGCCCATGCCCTGACCGCCGGGCGCGCGCTGGATCCCGCGCAGGTGGTGGTTGTGGCCGGGCACGGCGCCGATGCCGTGCGCGCCGCGCTGGCCGAAATCGACGACAGCGTGACCGTGGTGGAGCAGGCCGAGCAGCGCGGCACCGCCCACGCCGTGGCGCAGGCGCGCGCCGCGCTGGACGGGGTCGGCGGCGATGTGGTGGTGCTTTACGGTGACACGCCCTTTGTCAGCGCCGACACGCTGGAGCGGATGCGCGCGGCGCGCGCTGTGCATGATGTGGTGGTGCTGGGGTTCGACGCCACCGACCCGGGCCGCTACGGGCGCCTGATGGTCGAGGATGATGACGAAACGCTGGCCCGGATCGTCGAGTTCAAGGACGCCACGCCTGCCGAACGCGCGGTCACGCTGTGCAACAGCGGGCTTGTCTGCGCCGACCGGGCGGTGCTGTTCGATCTGGTCGCCGCCGTGGGCAATGACAACGCGTCCGGCGAGTTCTACCTGACCGACATCGTGGCGCTGGCGCGCGGGCGGGGGTTGCGTGCGGGCGTGGTATTGTGCCCCGAGGCGGAAACGCTGGGTATAAACACCCGCACCGAGTTGGCCGCCGCCGAGGCCGCGTTTCAGGCCCGCGCACGGGCGGCGGCGCTGGACGATGGCGTGACCCTGACCACGCCGGATACGGTGCATTTCGCCCATGACACGGTGATCGGCCGCGACGCGGTGGTGGAGCAATTCGTTGTCTTCGGCCCCGGCGTGACGGTCGAATCGGGGGCAACGGTGCGGGCGTTCTCGCATCTGGAAGGGTGCCACGTCAGCCGTGGCGCCGTGGTCGGCCCCTACGCCCGCCTGCGCCCCGGCGCGGAACTGGCCGAGGGCGTGCGCGTCGGCAATTTCGTCGAGGTCAAGAACACGGTGATGGACGAAGGCGCCAAGGCCAACCATCTGACCTATCTGGGTGACGCGCATGTCGGGGCGGGCGCCAATATCGGCGCGGGCACCGTCACCTGCAACTATGATGGCGTGTTCAAGCACCGCACCGAGATCGGCGCGGGTGCCTTCATCGGCTCGGACACCATGCTGGTGGCGCCGGTGCGCCTTGGCGCCGGGGCGGTCACCGGGTCCGGTTCCGTCATCACCGAAGACGTGGCCGAGGGCGCGCTGGCCATCGGCCGGGCAAAGCAGGTTACCAAACCGGGGCTGGGCGCGCGGCTGATGCAACGGCTGCGCGCGGCCCGCGATGCGGCGAAAGGAAAGTCATAATGTGCGGTATTGTCGGCGTTCTGGGCAACCACGAGGTTTCGCCCATCATCCTCAACGCGCTCAAGCGGCTGGAATATCGCGGCTATGACAGCGCGGGCATCGCCACAGTGAACGACGGCCGGCTGGACCGGCGCCGCGCGGTGGGCAAGCTGGTCAACCTGTCGGACCTGCTGGTGCATGAACCCCTGCCGGGCAAGGCCGGGATCGGTCACACCCGCTGGGCCACCCATGGCGCGCCCACGGTCAGCAACGCGCACCCGCACGCCGCCGGGCCGGTGATGGTGGTCCACAACGGGATCATCGAGAACTTTCGCACCCTGCGCGCCGAACTGGCCGAGGACGGTGTCAATTTCGCCTCGGACACCGACAGCGAGGTGATCGTGCAACTGACCGCGCGGCATCTGGGGCAGGGGCTGGGGCCGGTCGAGGCTGCACACGCCACGCTTGCACGGCTGGAAGGCGCCTTCGCGCTGGTGTTCCTGTTCGAGGGCGAGGAGGATCTGCTGATCGGCGCACGCCGCGGCTCGCCCCTGGCGGTGGGCCTGGGCGACGGCGAGGTCTATCTGGGTTCGGACGCCATCGCGCTGGCGCCCATGACCGACCGCATCGCCTATCTGGAAGAGGGCGACATGGCCGTGCTGCGGCGCGGAAGCGTCAGCGTCACGGATCAGGCGGGCCGCCCCGTGGAGCGGCAGGCCACCCGCATCCAGATGGACAATTATCGCGTGGACAAGGCCGGGCACCGCCATTTCATGGCCAAGGAAATCGCCGAGCAACCGGCGGTGCTGCGCGGGGCGCTGGAGTTCCACGTGCGCGCCGATGACACGCTGGACTTGCCCGAAGGCGTGGACTTCAGCGAAACGGGGCGGCTGGTGCTGGTCGCCTGCGGCACTGCCTATCTGGCCGCGCAGGTGGCGAAATACTGGTTCGAACAGATCGCCGGGCTGCCGGTGGAATGCGATATCGCGTCCGAGTTCCGCTACCGTGACCCGGTGCTGACCCCGCAGGACACCGCCATATTCATCAGCCAGTCGGGCGAAACCGCCGACACGCTGGCCGCGCTGCGCCACGTGCAGGGCCGGGTGGCGCGGGTGCTCGGCGTGGTGAACGTGCCGACCTCGACCATCGCGCGGGAAAGCGATGTGGTGCTGCCGATCCAGGCCGGGCCGGAAATCGGCGTCGCCTCGACCAAGGCGTTTACGGCGCAATTGCAGATGCTGGCGCTCTTGGCGCTCAAGGCCGGGCGCGACCGGGGGCGGCTGGATGCCGCCGGGCTGGCCGCGCATCTGCAGACGCTGCGCAGCCTCCCCGGCTTCGTGGCGCAGGCACTGGACCGCGATGGCGAGATCGCGCGCATCGCCGCGCGGCTCTCCGAAGCCACCGACGTTCTGTTTCTGGGTCGTGGGCCGATGTTTCCGCTGGCGCTGGAAGCGGCGCTGAAATTGAAGGAAATCACCTACATCCACGCCGAGGGCTATGCCTCGGGCGAGTTGAAGCACGGCCCCATCGCGCTGATCGAGCCCGACGTGCCGGTGGTGGTCATGGCCCCGCGCGACCGGCTGTTCGACAAGACCGTGTCCAACATGCAGGAAGTCTTGGCCCGGCAGGGTCCGGTGGTGCTGATCTCGGATCACGCCGGGCTGGCCGAGGCCGGGGCCGAGGCGCAGCACCGGCTGGCCATGCCCACGGTGCCGGACCTGATCGCGCCCATGGTCTATGCCATTCCGGCGCAGCTTCTGGCCTATCACACGGCGGTCCAGCGCGGCACCGATGTGGACCAGCCGCGCAATCTGGCGAAATCCGTCACCGTGGAGTGAGGCGTTTCCCTGCAGGACGCGGGCGCTATCCCGGTGGCGTCACACCTGCGCAGGCGGGCGGATGAAGCGCCCGGCGCCGGGGGCGCCGGTGATCTCGCCGTTCGCAAACACCGTGCGCCCGGCCAGGATGGTGCGCACCACCTTGCCGCGCATCCGGCGCCCCGCGAAGAGCTGCGCGCAGTCACGGGCGTTGGTGTGCAGCGTCTCGGGGGTGATCACGGTTTCGGCCGCCGGGTCCACCAGCGTGATGTCGGCATGGCTGCCGGGCAGCAGCGCGCCCTTGCGCGGCCAGATACCGTAGCGCCGCGCGCCGTTGGCGCACAGAAGGTCATGCGCGGCCTTCAGGCTCAGCCGCCCCGCCGCCACCGCGTCCAGCATGGCGGGCAGCATGAACTCGATCCCCGGCGCGCCGGGCGGGGCGGCGGGGAAATTGCCAATCGACGCGGCTTTCTCGGCGCGCGAGAACGGGGCGTGGTCAGTGGTGACATGGGTGATCACCCCGTCGGCGATGGCCTGCCACAGCGCGTCCTGATCGGCCTGGCTACGGATCGGCGGGTTCACCTTGCCGTAGACGCCGGCGCGGGCGACATCGGCTTCGGTGGCGAACAGGTATTGCGGGCAGGTCTCGGCGGTGAAGTCCGAGGTGCCGGCGAAGGCACGCAGCACCGCCACCGTGGCCGCGCTGGTCACATGGGCGATGTGCAGCCTGGCACGCGCGGTGATGTTCATGGCCAGAAGCTGGGCGACGGACACCGCCTCGCAGATCGCGGGGCGGCTGGCGTTGTGGGTGGCGGCGTCGGCGGGGTCCAGCGCCTCGGCCAGCGCGCCGTAATATGCCAGCAGGGCGGCGTCTTCGGCGTGGACGACGATGGGCCGGTCGGTCGCCGCCGCCAGTTCCAGCGCGTGCAACTGCTCTGCCGCGCCGGGCAGCGCCAGCCCGTCGAATTCATCCGCGCGCCCCGGCGGGGCGGGCGTAGTGAAGATCTTGAAGGCGATGGCCCCCTCGGCCAGCATCGCGTCGCGGCTGGCCTCGGTCAGGTCGCCGGGGGCGACGTAGAGCCCGAAATCCACCACCGCGTTTTCGGCGAAGTGGTCGCGGCGGCGGACCAGTTCCTCGGGCGTGGCGCAGCAGGGTTTCGAGATCGGCATCTCGAAGATCGTCGTCACGCCCCCGGCCGCCGCCGCGCGGGTTTCGGACTGCACCGTGCCGCGTTCGGGGTAGGCCGGCGCGCGGACGTGGAAATGAATATCCACAAGGCCCGGCAGCACCTGCAACCCGGCGGCGTCGATGACCTCACGCGCCTCGGGTGCGGTGCCGGGGGCATAGACCCCCGCCACGGTCCCATCAGCGGCGACGCCCAGATCGACCCGGTGCAGCCCGTCGGGCAGCAGCACCTCGCCGCCCCGGACCAGAGCCGAAAGCGCCGCGCTCATGTCTTCAGGCCCAGCTCACGCAGCGCCTTGGCCACGCCGTCCAGATTGGTCAGGTGCATCGAGGCATAGTTGGGCGACAGCACCACCCCGTGCCCGCCCGCGCGATAGGTGGCCATAACCGAGCGATAGGCGATATCGGGCGTGCATTTCGCCTGATCGGCGCGCACGCGCGGCGCGTCGATCCCCAGCCCCATGAACACCTTCGCGCGCCCATGCACGCCGCGCAGGGCATCGGCGCATTGGCCGTGGACATAGGTGTCGGGGTCCATCCCGGTCTGGATGACCTGATCCAGCGGTGCCTCGTTCAACCCCAGGATGCCCTGCATCACCGCCGCCGCCGTCACCGGGTCGAAGTCTCGCAGGATGGTCTTGTGGAAGAAGCCGAATTCCTTGTGCCAGATCTCGCCCGACTGGTGCTGATAGGTGATGGGCTTCACCCAGTCGGCATACATGGTCTGTTCCGCCCATGGCCATTGCGCGCGGCGGAACAGGTTGAAATGGTTGCGGTTCCAGACGTTCAGGCCAAAGGGCAGGGTGGGCTTGCACCACTTGACCATGCCGTAAAGCTCGCGGTCCAGGTCCTTGTTCCGCTCCAGCCAGAAGCGCTCCCAGATCAGGATTTCGGGGTGCTGCATCAGGATGCGCAGGAAGGTGATGAAGGCGCCGTCGTCGAAGTCCTCGCCCGCCCGCGCGGCCTGCATGAACTCGTGCATCACGATCAGCGCGCGGCGGCAGGCTTCCACGTCGATGCCGCGCGCCACCGCCTCGGCCCGCGCGGCGTCCGAGAAATCGCCCGGCGCTTGCCCCTGCATCATCTGATCAAGCGGCGAGTTCCGCTCGTTGCACCACATGATCCCGTCGATGTCGTAGTTGCGGACCTGATCCTCGATGATGCCGTGAATCCAGCGCCGGTAATCGGGGTTGGAGGTCGAGGGCTCGTCCTTGTGCCGCCCGTAGACGTCGATTTCCAGACACTGGGCAAGGTTGGGGATCTCGATGCTGTTGACCGACCCGTGGCCTGCGTATTTGAAGAACGGCTCCATCAATTCGACATAGACCTGCATCCCGCGCGCATGGGCTGCCGGGATGACCATTTCCAGAATGTCCTTGCCCTCGAACTCGGGGTCCTTGGCGCGGAAATCCTTGATCAGCGTGTTCTGGAAATAGCGCGGGTCCGGGTTGTAATAGGCCCCGCCCTTCATCGAGAACGGCTCGGGGACACCATGGTCCGGCCAGCCGTCCAGTTCGTGGCTGATCGAGCGGCCCGTCTTCAGCCCAAGCCACGAAACGGTGCCCAGCATCAGCACATTGACGCCGACACGGTTCTGCAGCGTGTCCAGCACGGTCTCCACGCCCTCATCGATGAAGCTGATCGGGCTGATCTGTATGCCGACGAATTTTTCGTTTGGATCGGGGGTCATGCGGCGTCCTTTCTGCTGTCGATGAAGCCCTGGATCAGGCCCATGGCTTCCTTGATCAGCGGCAGCGGCTGCAGGTAGCTGATGCGGATGTAATCGGCGCTGTCATCGCCGAACATGGTGCCGGGGAAGACCATCACCCCGGTTTCGCGCAACAGCCCCTCGCAGAACTCGGGCGCGGTCATGCCTGTGCTGGAGATGTTGGTGTAGATGTAGAAGGCACCGCCGGGCGCCCCGTAGCTCAGCCCCGCCGCGCTCAGCGCCTCCATCAGCCAGGCGCGGCGTTCGGCGTAGGCGTCATACATCATCTGCATGTCATCCTGCGGCCCGGTCAGCGCCGCCAGCGCCGCGTGCTGCGATACCGTGCAGGTGTTGATCGACAGCGTGTGCCGGGGTTCGGTCAGCTTGTCCACGAAGTCGCGCGGCGCGGCCATGTAGCCGACGCGCCAGCCGGTCATGGCATAGGTCTTGGAGAACCCGTTCAGCGTGATGGTGCGCGCCTTCATCCCCGGCAGGGTGGCGAACGACAGATGCTCATGCGGGGGGTAGATCAGCTTGGCGTAGATCTCGTCGGCGATGATCAGGATGTCGTGCTTCTCGGCCAGTGCCGCGATCTGGCGGATCACGTCCGGCGGCGTGACCGCGCCGGTGGGGTTGTTGGGCGAAACCAGCACGAACATCTTGGTCTTCGGCGTGATGCGCGCCTCGATCTCGGCGACATCCAGTGCAAAATCGTCCCTCTCGAAGGTCGGCACCGGGATTGGCACGCCCCCGCACAGGTGCACCGCCGTGTCATAGGTGGTGAACCGGGGCGAGGTGATCAGCACCTCGTCGCCTTCGGAGATCAGGCCGAGCATGCAGAGCATGATCGATTCCTGCACGCCCGCGGTGACGATGATCTCGTTCGCGTCATAATCCAGCCCGTATTCGCCGCGCAGGTTCGCGGCGATGGCTTGCCGCAGCGCGGGCAGGCCAGTAGGGCCGGTGTAATGGTGCTGGTTGTCGTCGATGGCAGCCTTGGCGGCCTCGGCGATGTGCCCGGGCGTGTGGAAGTCCGGATCGCCCCGGCCCAGCGCGATCACGCGCGGCAGGTCGGCGGCGATGGCCAGCATTTTCGAGCGGAAGGCGCCGTCCTCCTCGACAATGCGGGGGGCAAGGCGGTCGTGCAGAAGCGATGTCATGGCTCAGTGCATCCTCTTGCCGTCGATGAAGGTCATCTGGACCCGGCGCAGGGCGTCCAGGTCATGGTCGGGCTTGCCGTCCACCACGATCAGGTCGGCGAGTTTGCCCGCCTCCAGCGTGCCCAGCTTGTCGCCCATGCCGTTCAGCACGGCGGCGCGGGCGGTGATGGCGCGCAGGGCGTCCATGTTGTCCGGGCAGACGCCGACCTCGACCATGAAGCCCAGTTCGGGGACGATCTGGTCATGCTCCACCGCCGGGCTGCCGGCATCGGTGCCGAAGATGATGGGCACGCCGGCCCTGGCCGCGCGGACCAGCCCGTCGAAACGGGTCTTGTCCGCCACCGCGCGCTGGCGCTCGGCGATCTTCCATTCCGGGATGCCAAAGGCGCGGGCGATGTCCGGGTTGGCTTGGATCACCAGCGCCGAGAAGGTGGTGACGATGGGGATCTTCTTGTCCAGCAGCAGCTGGATGGTGGCGTCGCTCATGGATCCGCCGTGCTCCACGCAATCGATGCCGAAGCGCGCCACGCGTTCGATGCAGGCGTCATAGGTCGCGTGCGCGGTGATCGGCAGGCGGTTGCGGTGGGTTTCGTCGATCACGGCTTCAAGCTCCGCATCGGTGAATTCCAGCGTGTCGTGGCAGGCCATGATCTTGATCAGGTCGGCGCCGCCCTTCACCTGCTCGCGCACCGCGCGGCGCATCTCGTCCGCGCCGCTGGCCTCGCGGCAGACCCAGTAGGTGTGGCCGCCGGTCTGGATGATCGCCGCGCCCGAGACCAGCAGCCGCGGCCCCGGAAAGATGCCCTGCGCCACCGCCTGCTTGGTGAACAGGTTGGCGTCATGCACGCCCAGATCGCGGACCACCGTGATGCCCGCACGCAGGCTTTTCAGCATGTTACCGGCGGCCTTGTAGGCGCGGATTTCCGGGCTGTCGAACATGGATTGCTGCGAGAGTTCGTGGATACCGTCCCAGCTCAGATGCGCGTGGCTGTTCATCATGCCGGGCATGATCGTCTTGCCGCCGGTGTCGATGGTCTCGGTGCCGTCGGGGGCTGGGGGCATGTCGGCGCGCGGGCCGACAGCGGTAATCTTGCTGCCCTCGGTCATCACGAAGCCGTTCTCGATCGGTCCGGCGTCAGAGCACGGCAGCACCCGGCCCAGAAACACGCGCGGCGGGGGCGCGGGCGGGTCGAACATCGGCTTGGTGATCTTCTGGTATTTCCAGGCGGCGGGTTCGGGCATGGGGTGCTCCTGTGGTTCAGAGGGCGATGACGCGGTCGGCGGGCGGGACAAGCGCCTGAAAGCGCGAGGGAACCTCGGCGCCGCCGCTGTCGGTGACGATCATGGTGTTGATGGCGCGGTAGCCGTCGATCTCGGGGCGATACACCCCGGGTTCGTTGGAAAACACCATGCTGGCCGTCAGTTCGGTGGCGTCGCCGGGGGCCAGCCAGGGGGCTTCGTGCCCTTCCAGCCCCATGCCGTGGCCGATGCGGTGGCGGATGGTGTCACTCAGCCCGGCGTCGCGCAGGGCGTCCAGCGCGGCGGTGTTGACGGCTTCACAGTGCGCGCCGGGGCGGGCGGTGTCCACGGCGGCGTCGTTGCAGGCGGTCATGGCGGCCATGATCCGGGCCTGTTCGGGCGACGGCTCGCCCAGGATGAAGGTGGCGCCGCTTTCGGCGTGGTAGCCGCCAAGGCTCGCGCCGATCCCGGCGATCAGCGTCTCGCCCGGTTGCGGGGCGCGGCGCAGCACCGCACCGTGGGGCAGGGCGGCGCGGGGCCCTGAATGGACCGTGGCGGTGATGCCCATCTTGGTGCCCGCAAAGGCTGCGCCATGGGCGGCGAAGAGGGCGTTGCGCGCATGCGTCATGCCATCGGCCAGCAGGTCCTGTTCGGTGCCGCCCTGCGTGATGATGTCGGCGCCCGCTGCGCGCAACCGGTGCAGGAAGGCATCGGCGTAGCTGGCGGCGGCGCGGGTCAGGGCCAGTTCCTCGGGGGTCTTGAGATACCGCGCCTCCATCGCGTGGTCGCGCAGGTCCAGCCGGGTGAGCCGCGCCTGCGCGCGCTCCAGCAACCGCGCCTCCAGCGCGTCGATGCCGACTTTGCGGCGGCCGATCTCGTCCAGCATCCACAGCACAGGGTGCGTGGTGCCGGGAAACTCGTCATAAAGCCGCAGATCGGCGATCCCGGCGGTTTCTGCGTTCTCGCGCTCCAGTTCCGGCATGAACAGGACCGGATCGCCCGTGACCGGCACCCAGACCGCCATGGGGCGTTCGTTCGGGGTCAGGAAGAGCCCCGTGGCATAGGTCAGATTGGCCCCGCGCGTCAGTAGCAGCCCATCGAGCCCCGCCGCCTGCGCCCGCGCCCGCAGCCGGTCGCGGGCGGCCGCGTGCCAATCCGGTGACAGGGGTGCCAGCGCGATCATGGCATCGCCCCGTCCCAGGGGCCCAGCACGGTGAGTTCGGCGCTCAACCCCAGCTCGCCCCGCAGCGCCTGCAGGTCGGCGAGGACCACATCATCCAGCGGCACGCCGTCCGCCGATTTCGCCGCCACGCGCCGGGCTTCCTGCTCGCCCGGGATCAGGATTTCATCGAAACCCGGGCGCAGGGCGCGGGTTTTCACCATGTCGGCGAACTGGCCCATGCGGGTCTCGAACTCCGGCATCTCCATGAACCAGCCGATGTCGATGGCGGTGAAGCTGTGCGAAACGTCCAGCCGCATGGGGTCGGCATAGGGTGTCAGCCCGAACCCGCCGCCCGCCAGCACACCGGTCAGCACATCGGTCATGAAGGCCAGCCCATACCCCTTGTGCCCGCCGATACCCAGCAGCGCGCCCTTCATGGCGGCGCCGGGGTCGTCGGTTTCATGCCCGTCCGGCGTCAGCGCCCAGTCCAGCGGCATCTTGCGCCCCTCGCGCAGGTACCAGTTCATCATCCCCTTGCCGGCGGTGGTGATGGCGATGTCGAGCACCGCCGGAAAGCCCTTGTCGGTGGGTGCGGCGATGGACCAGGGGTTGGTGCCGACCGCGCCCTCGCGCCCGCCCCAGGGGGCCATTTCGGGGCCTGCGTTGGTATAGGCGATGCCGATGCAGCCATGCTCCAGCGCCTGACAGGCATGCACGGCGCTGGAGCCATAATGCGTGGAGTTGCGCACCAGCACCGTGCCGATGCCGCCCTCCTTGGCCTTGGTGATGGCCAGCCGCATCGCCTTGGCCGCCGCCACGGTGCCGATGCCGTTGTGGGCATCCACCAGCGCCAGGGCGGGGCCTTCCTTGATCACCTCCCACGGGGCGCGCGTGTTCACCTCTCCCTTGGCGATCCGCTGCTGATAGCGGCGCAGGCGCGACACACCCTGTCCCTGCCCGGGGTGAAAGCGCAGTTCGGAGAAGATCAGCGCATCGGCGAAGATGCCCGCATCCTCGGGTGTCAGGCCCAGTTTCTCGAACGCCTCGGCCACCAACGCGCGCAGGCCCGCCTGTTCGACGCGGGTCATGGCGATGGGGGCGCTCATGCCTTCAGGCCCAGCAGGTCGGCGATATTGGCGGACGCATCCTCGAACCAGCCAAGCTGCCCGCCGGGCGCGGTCAGCACCACGGTCATGCCGGGGCCGTAACCGGGGCGCGGCCCGTCGGTCTGCCCGACGATGCCGATGGACAGCGCGCCGCGCAGATAGCCGTGGTTGTAGCGGCTGTCGGTGTCCTGAATGGCGACCAGATCGCCCAGCCGCAGCTTGTCCAGCCCAAGTTCCGCCAGCACTGCGCGGTCAGTGGACTGGATGTGCAGCGACCCCCCTTCCGAGGTCAGCCCCAGCCCCGCGCCGACGAAATGCGCGGGCACCACGCCCGCGACACCGAGCTTCAACACCCCGTCCTCCAGCCGCTTGGGCAGCAGGTCGAAGAGCTTGGGCGACAGCGACTTGCACGCGACATCCGGGCAGTCCGGCAGCGCCATGCCAACCCCTTCGGCGCGCACCAGAATCTGGTCGCCGATGGCGATCTGGCGGCGGGTCTCCGCGTCGAAATGGATGATCACCTGATCCGAGAATCGCCCCGATTTGCCGGTGACCACCCCACGCGCGCCCTTGGCCGCGCCGCTGACCACCATCGCCTCGTTGCCGACGCAGGAGAAGACGTTGAGCGCGCGATTCTTGTCGGCCTGCGCGTGGGAAATGCTGACCGACGGGTGCACGCAATCCCCGGTCCAACCAAAGGCCGGGTCGCCCACGGTGACGTTGTAAACAATCCCGCCGAAAGTGGGCCACAGGAAGGGTTTTCCGTCGGCGGTCAGCCGGTAGGGTTCGGACGGCAGCCCGGTCATGGACGGGTTGGCGGCCTGACCGGCGACCGAAACGGTGACAAGATCGGCGGCGTTGGTGGCGATGGTCATGGCTCAGCCCTCCAGCTTCAGGCAGGTTGCGATATTGGCGGCCGGGTCGATGGTGAAATCGATCTCGCCACCGCGCGCGGTCATCAGGGTCAGGATGCCGGGGCCGTGCCCGGTCATCACCGAATCGCCGTGGATGCACAGCGCGATGGAGACCGCGCCGGTGCGGTAGGACCGGCCATAGTGGTGGTCCGCATGGCGAATCGCGATCAGATCGCCCAGCCGCATCTGGTCGATGCCCAGTTCAGCCATCAGCGCCCGGTCGCCCGACATCAGATCCTGATCCACGTATTCGCTGTTCAGCTCCGCGCCTGAGCCCATGATCCGGATCGGCAGTTCCATCGCCACCGGCACATGCAGCCGTCCGCCCGATTCGGTGATGTTCATGGCGTGCAGCAGGCGTGGGCTCATCTTCTTCAACTCCACCCCCGGGTGATCGGTGAGCGCGAGGCCATTGCCGCGGGTGATGATCTGCACCTGATCGCCCGGCGCCATCAGGTCATGCGCTTCCGCGTCGAACTGCACGAGGATGCGCGCATGTTCGCCGATGACGATGCCCTTTGCCCCGGCGGCCATGCCGGAGGTCACCACTGCGTCGTTGCCGATGCAGTTGAGGTAATGCAGCGCGTGGTGCCGCCCGCTGTCGGGGTCGTCGATGGACACGCCCGGCTCCACATGGTCGGCGGCCCAGCCGAACGCCCGGTCGCCGCAGCGCACGTTGTAGACGACACCGAACATCCCCGGCAGCACCGTGGCGCGGCCATCGGGGTATGGGATATACTGCCCGGGACGCACGGCGGCATCGGCGACGCGCGCCGCCACTGCCATCTCCACAAGCGTGGATTCATTGGTTTTCAGGCGTGGCATGCGCACGTCCTCCCTCGCTTGGATGCCCCGGCCTTGGTGCTTTGGCGCGGGCCGGTTTCAGGTTGACAAACCGCCGTTGACTTGCAACGTGTAGATTGTCGACATTCTTCGATCACGATGGGATACACGAGCGATCCGACGTGTCAAGCGCCCGCTGGCCTCGCCGCGCCAGGGAACCGGGGCCGGTCGACCCGAAACACGCGGCGCAGGAAAGGATTCGTATGGGGTATGCGGCACTTCTGGACACCGCGGGGCGGGTGAACGATTTCCTGAACGCAGGCTCGATCCTGTCCTGGGACGCGCGCACGATGATGCCGGAGGGCGGCGCGCCCTCGCGCGCCAAGCAGTTGTCCACGTTGGCGGTGGCGGCGCGTGATCTGCTGTGCTCGGACGAGATGCGGCGCAATCTGGACGCGGCCGAGGCCGAGTGCGCCGCGCTCCCCGAGGACAGCCCCGAACGCGCCACCATCGCGCAGGTGCGCGAGGCGATCGATTATCACGACCGCATCCCCACCGAACTCCTGCGCCGCAAGACCGAACTGGGCTCGAACGCCCACGCGGTCTGGGCCGACGCCCGCGCCAATGCCGATTTTGCGCGCTTCGCCCCCGCGCTGGAGGAGATGGTCGCCATCAACCGCGAAATGGCGCACGCCATCGGCTTCGCCGACCATCCCTATGACGCGCTGATGTACCGGTTCGAACCCGGCACCACCACGGCGCAGCTGCGCGATCTGTTCGGCACCCTGCGCGCGGGCATGCAGCCGCTGGTGCAGGCCATTGGCGAGCGGGAACAGCCGCGCTCGGATTTCCTCTATCGCGCCTTCCCCGAGGATGCGCAGATGCGCTTCGCACTGCAGATGGCCGAAACCATCGGCTATGACACGGCGCGCGGGCGGCTGGACCTGACCGTGCATCCGTTCGAGATCAGCTTCACCCGCAACGATGTGCGCATCACCACGCGGGTCAGCCGCAATTACATGCCCATGTCCCTCTTCGGCGCGCTGCACGAGGCCGGGCACGCGCTCTATGAGCAGAACGTGGACCCGGACTATACCCGCACGCCGCTGGCCACCGACATGATCAGCCTTTATGCAGTGGGCGGCGTCAGCTTCGGCGCGCATGAATCCCAGTCGCGGCTGTGGGAGAACCATGTCGGGCGCAGCGCGGCCTTCTGGGCCAACCATTTCGGCACCCTGCGCGATGCCTTCCCCGACCAGTTGGCCGACGTCTCGGCCGAGGAATTCCACGCCGCCGTCAACCGCGCCCGCCCCAGCCTGATCCGGGTCGAGGCGGATGAGCTGACTTATGACTTCCACGTCATGCTGCGGGTCGATCTGGAAAGCCGGATGATCGACGGCTCGCTGGATGTCGCCGACCTGCCCGAGGCCTGGAACGCGGGCATGAAATCCATGCTGGGCGTCGATGTGCCCGATGACGCGCAGGGCGTGCTGCAGGATGTGCACTGGTCCTCGGGGCAGATCGGGACCTTCTGCAACTACACCATCGGCAACATCATGGCCGCGCAGCTTTTCGACACGGCGACCACGCAGGACGCAGGCATCGCTTCGGCGCTGGAGGGTGCCGATTACACGCCGCTGCGCGACTGGCTGACCGATAACGTGTGCCGCCACGGACGGCGGTATTCCCGCGACGAGTTGCTGCGCCGCGCCACCGGGGGCCCGCTCGATCCGCAGCCTTATCTTCGGTATCTGACCGACAAGTACAGCGCGCTCTACGGCCTGCCGCGCGCCGCCTGAACCCTAGGGAGTTTTCCACCATGACCACCCCCCGCCTTGCGAAGCGCGTCAAGCTGTCGGACGCGCATCTGATCACGCGGATGCTGGATATCGCCAACGGACTTGATGATGTGATCAAGCTCGGCCGCGGCGATCCGGATCTGGACACGCCGGCGCATGTGATCCGCGCCGGGCAGGACGCGCTGGCCAACGGTGCCACGCATTACACCCATCCCATGGGGATCGTCGAGTTGCGCCGCGCCATCGCCGAGAGCATCCGTGCCCAGGGCGGGGCCGACTACGCCGAGGACGAGATCATCGTCACCCCCGGCGGCCAGCAGGCGATGTTCATCATCGCGCTGACGCTCCTGGACCCGGGCGACGAGATCATCGTGCCCTGCCCCGGCTACAACCCCTATGGCCAGGCCGCCGAGCTTTCGGATGCCACCGTGGTCCCGGTGCCCATGGGGATGGAGACGAACTTCACCCTGACGGCCGAGATGATTGCGCCGCATATCACCGAAAAGTCGCGGATTCTGGTGCTGATCAACCCCAACAACCCCACCGGCACCGTCACGCCGCCTGATGAGGTGCGCAAGATCGCCGAACTGGCGGCGAAGCACGACCTGATCGTGATCTCGGATGAAATCTACGCGCAGATCGTCTTTGGCAACCACAAGGTGCAGCCGGTCGCTGCCCTGCCGGGGATGCGTGAGCGCACGATCACCCTTTCGGGCGTGTCCAAGGCCTATGCCATGACCGGCTGGCGGCTGGGCTGGATTGCCGGGCCGCGCGAGTTGATGACGCCCATGTCCGAGATCCACCACGCGCTGGCGATCTCGACCGCTGCCGTGAGCCAGCATGCCGCGCTGGCGGCGCTCACCGGCCCGCAGGACTGCGTGGCGGAAATGCGCGCCGAATACGACCGCCGCCGCCGCGCGATCCTGCAGGGCCTGGACGCCATGGGCATGGGCTACGCCGAGCCGCAGGGCGCGTTCTACATCTACGCCGATGTCTCCAGCCTGAAGCTGGGGGTCACGGCCTCGGCGTTCTGCGAGCGGCTTTTGGCCGAGGGCCGGGTGATGATGTATCCCGGCACGATCTATGGCGATCACACCGACGATTTCGTCCGCATGTCCATGACCCAGCCCGTGCCCCGGATCGAAGAGGCGATGCGCCGCATGGCGGGCGTGGTCGAAGCCATTCGGTCGGAAACAAGGGCGGAAGCCCGCGCTCCCGCCCAGTAAACGCCCCCGCCCAGTAATCCCGACACGGAGACCGAGATGACCGTCAAGACCGACAACCCCAACGTCAAGGGCATCAAGCACATGGCCTTTGCCGTGCGCGATGCCGCCGCCGCGCTGGAGGCCTACGCCCGTTTCCTGCACGTCCCGGCCGACACCGAGATCGTGCATTTCCCCAAGTCCGGCAACAAGGTCGCGCTCTTCAACCTCGGCGGGATCGAATATCAGCTGTGCGAATCCACCGACCCCGATGGCCGCTTCGCCGCCTGGATCAAGGAGCGCGGCGCCGAGGGCCTGCACCATATCTGCTACGAGGTCGATGACATCGACGCAGCACTTGAACACGCCAAGTCGCAGGGGGCCGAGTTGCGCCTGTGCAAGGCGTGTGGGGTCTACGGATCGCACGCCCACCCCGAGGGCTGGGTGGCGTTTCTGGACAATGACGCCGGCGGGATCGAGATCGAATTCATGCAGGTCTACACGCCCGAGCAGCTGGACGCCTACAACAAGTCGGGGGCCGAGGCGGTATGAGCACGGATGCGAAAGCCCCGCTGACCGTCGGCACCGCCAGCGCCGCGCCGGGCACATCGGCGCGCGGGGCCATCCCGGCCGGCGTCCTGGCCGGGGGCGTGGCGGTGGAAATCCCCGTGGTGGTGATCCACGGCGCCAGACCCGGCCCGGTGTTTTGGGTCAACGGGGCGATCCACGGTGACGAGCCCGAAGGCCCGCGCGCCTGCCATCTGGCCATGGCGCGGATCGATCCGGCGGAGCTTTCCGGCGCGGTAGTGATGGTGCCGGTGGTCAACCCGCTGGCGTTTTCCGCGGCCGAGCGCGGCAACCCGCTCGATACCTTCAGCTACGACATGAACCGCATTTATCCGGGCAAGCCCGGTGGCCATTTCTCGGAACGCGTGGCGCATGCGCACTGGAGCGCGATGAAGGATGTCGCCGACATGGAGATCTCGATCCATTCGGGCGGCGCGCATTCCTTCCTGGACAAGGCGATCTTCGTCGACGAACGCCCCGAGTCGGTGGAACTGGCCCGCGCCATGGGCGAGGGCTGGGGCTGCATCATGTCGAACTTCTCGACCTCGGGCAGCCCGATGGCGGCGCTGAACGCGGCGGGCAAGGTGGGGATCACGGTGGAACTGGGCGGGCGGTCCGCGACCTCGCCCGAACGCTTCCGGTATGTGGCCGAGGAACTGGCGAAATCCATCCTCAACATCTGCTACCATTACAAGATGCTGCCCGGCACGCCGACCTATCCGGACCCGGCGTGGAAAGGTGTACAGGAGGCGTTGCTTGCCCCGGCATCGGGGATCTTCCTGCCGGTGGAGGGGGTGGATTTCCTGACCATGATGAAGGCGGGCGATCCGATTGCGCGGATCGTCGATGTGTACGGCGATACGGTGGGCGAACTGGCCGCCCCGGCGGACGGCATGTTCTTCGGCCTGCGCGCGCTGCCCAACGTCAGCATCGGCGACTGGTGCTGCTTCTTCTGCAAGGTGGAGGGCCGCCGTGACCTCTAGCGCGACCCTCAGAGGTTACGCCCTGTCCAGGTGCCGCGCATGAACCGGGCGCGCGATCTGGCGGGGTACGGCCCCGCCCCGCCCGACATCACCTGGCCCAACGGCGCGCGGCTGGCACTGAACTTCGTGCTCAACGTCGAGGAGGGGTCCGAGTATTCGGTCCCGGACGGCGACAGCGCCAGCGAGGCCGCGCTGATCGAGGTGCGCGCCAGCCGCGTGCCGCGCGGCGACCGAGACCTCGCCGCCGAAAGCATGTACGAGTACGGTAGCCGCGTGGGCTTCTGGCGCATTCATGAGCTGTTCCGCAGCCGCGGTCTGCCGCTCACGGTCTTCGCCGCTGCGCAGGCGCTGGAGCGCTGCCCGCAGATCGCGCGGGCGATCCGCGAGACCGATTGGGACATCTGCGCCCATGGCTGGCGCTGGATCGAACACTACCACCTCGACCCCGCGACCGAGGCCGAACACATCGCCCGCGCCCATGCTTCGATCACCGAGACGCTGGGCCGCGCGCCGCGCGGGTTCTACTGCCGCTATTCGGCCTCGGCGGCGACGCGCGGGCTGCTGGTGCAGCACGGCGGGTTCGATTACGACAGCGACGCCTATAACGACGATCTGCCCTACTGGACCGAAGCCGCCGGGCAACCGCATCTGGTCATCCCCTACACCATGGTCAACAACGACGCCAAGTTCCTGGCCGGAGACGTGTTTTCCGCCCGCGCTTTCGGCGATTTCCTGATCGACGGGTTCGATGTCCTGCGCGCGGAAAGCCCGCGCTGGCCGCGGATGATGTCGGTGGGGCTGCACGCGCGGATCATCGGGCATCCGGGCCGGCTGGCCGGGCTGATCCGGTTTCTGGACCACGTGCAGGGGTGCAGTGACGTCTGGGTCTGCGGCCGCGCCGCGCTGGCGGACCACTGGCGCGCGAAGGTGCCGCCGCCATGAGCGCCGATCCCCCCGCGATCCGGCTCGGCGCCCCCGACCCGGCGGCCTTTGCGCCCTACGGTCGGTTGGTTCACCCGCCCGAGGTGCCGGGGCGGCGCGCTTTCTACAGCGACACGCTCCAGCCGCCGCCACCCGGCACCGCGCCGGTGCTGCATGTCAACCACGTGCTGCCCTGTGAATTGCCGCTGACCGTCACCGGGCTGGAGCGCCACCCCCACGCCGCGCAGGTGTTCATCCCGCTCGACGTGACGCGCTATCTGGTCCTCGTCGCCCCCTCCGACGCCGCAGGTGAACCGGACATGGCCGACGCGCTGGCCTTCATCCTGCCAGGCACCGTGGGCGTGATATATGCCCCCGACGTCTGGCACATGGGCGCCACGGTGCTCGACCGTCCCGGCGCCTTCACCGTGCTCATGCACCGTGGCGGCGCGCTGGAGGATGACGTGTTCCGGACCATCGCGCCCGTGCGTCTGATCGATTCCCGCGCGGCGCACAGCCGCCCCGAGACCATATCAACCGAGGTGTCCGAATGACCCGCCACAAGATCGAGCTTTTCGTCCCCGCCATCACCCCCTTCGCCGAGGATCTGTCGGTCGATCACCCCCGGCTGGTGGCCCATGCCCGCGCGCTTCTGGACGCGGGCGCGCATGGGCTTGCACCCTTCGGCACCACGAGCGAGGCGAATTCCATGTCCGTGGCCGAACGCATGGCCGCGCTGGAGGCGCTGGTCGAAGGGGGGATCGACCCCGCCCGGCTGATCCCCGGCACCGGCTGCGCGGCGCTCCCCGACACGGTGGCGTTGAGCGCGCATGCGACGCGGCTGGGCTGCCGTGGCGTGCTGATGCTGCCGCCGTTCTATTACAAGGGCGTGCCCGAAGACGGAGTCTTCGCCGCCTATGCCCATGTGATCGAGGCGGTGGGGGCCGCGGATCTGGGCGTCTACCTCTATCACATCCCGCAGATGTCCGGCGTGCCGATCTCGCTTTCGCTGATCGAACGGTTGATGACGGCCTATCCCGGCACCATCCGCGGGCTGAAGGACAGCGCCGGGGCGTGGGAGTATGCGCGCGACGTGATCGCCGCCTTCCCCGAGATCGCCACCTATTCGTCGAGCGAGGCGCTGATCGTCAAGAACGCCACCGCCGGGGGCGCGGGCTGCATCAGCGCCTCGTCCAACGTGAACGCGCGCGGCATCCGGGCGCTGATCGACGCGCTGGGGACGGACGCAGAGGCAGCGGCGCTGGAGCAGGTCAGCGCGATCCGCGCGATCTTCGAGGGGCTGCCGTTGATCCCGGCGATCAAGGCCGCCGTCGCCCTGCAGCACGATGACCCGGCCTTCGCCCGGCTGCGCCCTCCGTTCATGGCGACCGGCGCCGAGCACACCGACGCAATCACGCGGGCCGTTTCGCTCGCGCGTGAAGGCGTGGCGGCATGATATCGCCTTTGGCCGATCGCCGCGCTTTGCAGGTCAGCGGTCCCGCCCCGGGGAAGCCGTGCAAAGCGCCCTCGGGTCGTGTCCCGCACGCCCCGAGGGCGCTTTCCGCGTCCGCGCTTTTCCGCGAAGCGATCGACGATAATGGCATGAGGGTGCGGTGTTGACACGGGCAGCGCTGGTCACGGGGGCGGGCGGGTTCATCGGCGCGGCGCTGGCCGAACGGCTGGTGGCCGCGGGTTGGGAGGTCCACGCCACCGACGCGGCCTTTGACGCGCCCACCCGCGCGCGGCTGAAGGGTGCGCGGCTGACCGAGGCGCCGTTGCAGACGGCGCTGGCGGATATGGGCGCGCTGCGCCCTGCTGCGGTTGTCCACGCTGCTGCCGTCACCGCCAGCCCGGCAGAGCTTGGCCAGAGCCGCGCCGCGCATGTCTGCGCGAACAGCGCGCTGACGCTCGCCGCGTTGGAGTGGGCGCGGGCGGCGGGGGCAGGGCGGTTCGTGTTCCTGTCGTCCTCGGGCGTGTTCGGAGACGCCGCGCCCGGTATGACGGCGGTGGATGAGCGGAGCCCCGCGACCGCGAGCGACCCCTATTCCGCCGCCAAGCGCGCGGGCGAGATCCTGCTGGCGGGGGCCGCCGAACCGGGGTTCGAAACGCTCTCGCTGCGCCTGGGTCCGGTGTTCGGCCCGCATGAGGCCGCACGCCCGTCGCGCCCGCGCCTGAGCCTTGTGGCGCGCATGATCGCAGAGGCGCGCGCCCATCGCACCATCACCCTGACCACGCCCGAGGCGCGGCGCGACTGGACCTTCCTGCCGGACCTCGCCCGCGCGGTGGCGGCGCTGCTGACGCAAGAAGCGGTGCAGGGGCTGTTGCACCTCACCTCGGGGCAGGTGCTGAGCGACCGGGCGCTGGCCGAGGCCATTGCGGCGCTGATGCCGGGCGCGAAGGTGATCGGCGCGCCGGACGCGTCCGCCCCGCCGCCCCGTCCGCCGATGGTCAGCGCTGCGCCACTGCCGGACATGCGCTGGACCGACCTCGCCACCGCACTGCGCTCGATCCTCCAGCCGCAGGGAGAGCCTGCCGCATGAGCGACGCGCCTATCTCCATCGCCGTGATCGGGCTGGGCGCGCGGGCGCGCATCTGGTTGCAGGTGATCCACGAAAACCCCGATCTGCGCCTCGCCGCGCTCTGTGATCCGAACCCCGAAGCCCGCGCCACCACCGCCGCGCGCTTCAACGGCGTCCCCTGCGTCGCCACGCTGCCCGAAGCGCTGGCCCACCGCCCGGAGGCCGTGCTGCTCTGCACCCCGCCGGTGGACCGCGCCGCGCAGGTCGCCGCCTGCGCCCGCGCGGGCGCGGCGATCCTGGCCGAAAAGCCGCTGGCCGACACGCTGGAGGAAGCCGCACGCTGCGTGCGGCTGGCCGAGGATGCGGGCGTTATGCTGATCGTCGGGCTGAATTTCCGCTACCTGGCGGTCACGCAGGCCAAGCGCGCGCTCTTGCGTGACGGCACCGTGGGGCGGCCCGAATTCGGCCGGTTCCTCTATGAACGCTGGCGCGATGGCACGCAGCCGCATCTGAACAAGTATCCGCTGACCATGGCGCACCCGATGCTATGGGAGCAGTCGATCCACCATTTCGACCTGATGCGCCATGTCTACGGCACCGATGCGCGCCGGGTGATGGCCGACACCTTCAACCCAAGCTGGTCGCATTACGTAGGCGACACCAATGTCGCCGCGCTCTTCGAGTTCGCAAACGGGATGCGGCTGACCTATCAGGGCACCTGGCAGGGCGGGCTGGACCGGCTGGATTTCGACTGGCGCACCGACTGCACCGAAGGGGTGGTCGCGCAATGCGACATGTTCGGCGACCTGCGCGCGGCGCGCCGCGCCGAGGGTGCGCTGGCCCCCGTGCCGCTGCCCGACCGGCGCGCGTGGCTCGATGATGCGGCGTCGCTGCTGGCGTCCTTCGTGGCCACCCTGCGCGGCACCGCGCCGCCTGAATGCACCGGGCGCGACCATCTGCACTCGCTCGCGATGGTCGAAGCCTGCATCGCCGCCTCCGCCCGCCGCGAACCGGTGTGGCTGGAGGAATTCGCGGCGCTCACCCTCACCGAAAAGGAGCAGACATGATCAAGGTTGGTATCATCGGAGCCAGTTTCGCCCGCGACGCCTATCTGCCGGCGCTGGCGCATATCGACGGCACGCAGGTGGTGGCGCTGGCCTCGGGGCGGCTGGAAAGCGCGCAGAAGGCCGCCGCGCCGCACGGGATCGAACACGTCTACAACGACTGGCGCACGATGCTGGCCACGCACCGCCCGGATCTGGTCTGCATCGCCACGCCCACCGTGCTGCACAAGCCCATGGTGCTGGCCGCGCTGGAGCACGGCGCGCATGTGCTGTGCGAAAAGCCCACCGCCATGAACGCGGCGGAAGCGCGCGAGATGCTGGCGGCCGCGCGCGCGGCGGGGCGGCTGCACATGATCGATCATGAGCTGCGCTTCAACCCCAACCGCGCGCGCATCGCCGAGCTGATCGGCGACGGCACGCTGGGCGAGATCCGGCACATCAACATCACCAATATCGGCGCCTCCTGGAATGACCCGGCCAGCCGGCCCAAGGGCGACTGGTGGTCGGACGCGTCGCAGGGCGGGGGGCGGCTGGGCGCCAACGGCTCACATCAGGTAGACATGCTGCGCTGGTGGCTGGGCGAGCCTGCCAGCGTGATCGGGCAGGCGCTGACCATGGTGCCCGACCGCGTGGACCCGAAAACCGGCGAGGGCTGGACCGCGACCTCGGACGACCTGTCGCATTTCACGCTGCAGATGCCATCGGGCGCGCTGGCTCAGGTGTTCATGTCCGGCGTGGCGGCGACGAACGAGGGCAACCACATGCGCATCTTTGGCTCCAGGGCCACGCTGACGCTGAACAACAACGACGAACGGATGTGGCTGCAGAAGTCGGGCGAGAAGGCGGCGACCGAGATCACCGTCCCGGACCCCAAGGCCGAGATGCCGGGGCTGAACAAGGGGATCTGGAACGTCTCGGTGCTGGGCGTGCTGCGCGAGTTCTGCGCGGCCATCGCCGAAGGGCGCGAATTGAAAGCGGGTGCGACCTTCGTGGACGGGCTGCGCAACCAGATGGTGCTGGACGCGGTGGTCGCCTCGACCACCAGCCGCAGGTGGGAGGATCTGGATTTCTCGGGGGCTTCGTGATGGGCGCGCCGCTTTCCGGGCAGCGCGTGCTGATCACTGGCGCGGCGGCAGGGCTGGGTGCGGCGCTGGCGCGGGCCTTTGCAGACCGAGGTGCGTCGCTGGTGCTGATGGACCGGGACGAAGGCGCGCTGGCCGCGCTGGGGGCGGAAACCGGCGCGTACTGCCTGCCCGTCGATCTGGCCGATGCGACGGCGACCGAGGCGGCGATTGCCGATATGCTGGCGGCATCCCCGCGCATCGACACGCTGATCCACAACGCCGCGATCCTGGTGCCACAGCCCTTGGCAGACCTCGACCTGCCGATGTTCCGCGCCACGCTGGATGTGGGCATCACCGCGGGCTACCTGCTGGCCCGCGCGGTGCTGCCGTCCATGCGGGACCATGGCGGGGCGATTATCTTCGTGTCCTCGCAGTCCGGCATCAAGGGCTTCGCGGACGAGACTGCGTATTGCGCCGCGAAACACGCGCTCGAAGGGTTCATGAAGTCGCTGGCGCTTGAGGAACCGGGGTTCGTGTCCTGCACCATTACGCCAGGGCACGCCATGCGCACGCCCATGTCCGAGGCGAACTATCCAGATGACCTGAAAGCCAAATGGATCGACCCGGCGCGGCTGGCGCCGGCCTTCCTGCATATCGCCGAAACCCGTGATCCCACCCTGAGCGGCGCGCGCCTGAACGCGTGGGAGATCGCGCAAACCCTGAAAGGACCCGCCCATGCCTGACGGAACCCCCGCCATCACGCCCGAGATGCAGGCGATCTATGACCATATCGACGCCCATGCCGATGAATACGTCGCCGACCTGCAGCGCTTCGTGCAGCAGCCCTCGGTCTCGGCGCAGGATATCGGGCTGCGCGAATGCGCCGATCTGGTGGTCGAGATGATGCACGCCGACGGGCTGCCTGCCGACCAACACGAACTGGCCGCCGGGCCGCCGGTGATCTTTGGTCAGATCCCCTCGGCCCGGTCGAAGAAGACGCTGCTGTGCTATTCCCATTATGACGTGCAGCCGCCCGAACCGATCGAGGCCTGGACCCATGGCGGGCCGTGGTCGGGCGAGGTGGTGGACGGGGTGCTCTATGGGCGCGGGGCGACCGACAACAAATCCGGCGTGCTGGCCTTCAACAAGGCCGCGCAGGCGTTCCTGCGCGTGCGGGGCGAGGTGCCGGTGGGGCTGAAGTTCATCATCGAGGGTGAGGAGGAGATCGGCAGCCCGAACCTGGGC
The DNA here is from genome assembly GCA_007121115.1 of Paracoccaceae bacterium. GTDB lineage: Bacteria > Pseudomonadota > Alphaproteobacteria > Rhodobacterales > Rhodobacteraceae > Rhabdonatronobacter. The sequence continues at coordinate 30,415 of SKMI01000134.1, forward strand.
GAATGGGCATCGCGGAACAAGGAATTGCTGGCCGCCGACGGGATGCATTGCCTGGACGGGTCGGTCGAGATCGGCCCCGAGGTGCCGGATGTGTCGCTGGGGCTGAAGTCCATCCTGTTCGTGGAGCTGGTCGCGCGCGGGCCGCGCACGGATGTGCATTCGCTGAACTTCCCGCTGGTGGCGAGCCCGGTCTGGGACCTGATCCACGCGCTGGGCACGATCATGGACCGCGACCGCAACATCCTGATCGAGGACTGGGCCGAGGGCATCTATGTCCCCGATGCCGAGGACGAGGGCTATCTGGCGGACAAGGCGTCACGCATCGATTTCGACCTGTTGCGCGCCGATCTGGGGGTGGATGAGTTCGTGCTGGGCCGCGACGGCGTGGACGCACTGCGCGCACGCACCTATGAGCCGACGGCGAATATTCAGGGCATCATCGCGGGCTACACCGGAAAGGGGACCAAGACGATTGTCCCGGCGGAAGCGCGCGTGCGGCTGGATTTCCGACTGATCCCGCACATGCAGCCCGATGTGGCGGCGCGGAAGCTGCGCGCGCATCTGGAAAAGCACGGGTTCGACAGCATCGAGGTGCGCACGTTCGAGCGTGCAGAGGAGCCCTACAAGATCTCGGCCCGCGAGGATATCAGCCAGTCGATCATCGCCGCCGCGCACGAGGTCTATGGCGAGCCGCCCATCGTCAACGGCGTCTCGGCCGAGGGCGCGATCCTGCGCCATGTCTGGATCCCCTGCGTGCTGACGGGGTTCGCCAACCCCGGCTGCAATCTGCACGCCCCGGACGAGAACATCCGCGTGTCCGAGTATATCAAGGGCATCAAGTATGCCGCCGCGATCATGGAGCATTTCGGCCGGTCGTGAGCGGTGGAAAGCGTCTGCCTTGGGCGAGCGCGCTTGGTTGAGGCATAGAAGCGCCTTCGGGCCGCGCCCACCCACCCTGCGCGACCGGACGGCGCTGCCTGCGCGAGACGCGCAGGCAGCGCCGTATGCCAGGCGGGGTTACTTGGTGAACAGGCAGGCGCTGGCGTGGCCGGGGCCGAGTTTGTTCAGCGTCGGCACGGTCTGGGCGCATTCGGGCTTGGCCACCGGGCAGCGGGTGCGGAACACACAGCCCGAGGGCGGGTCGATGGGGCTGGGAATGTCGCCCTTCAGCCGCGTGCGCTTGTGGCGCAGGCGCGGGTGCGCCACCGGGACCGCCGAGAGGAGAGCCTGCGTATAGGGGTGGCGCGGGCGGGAATAGAGTTCGGCGGCGGGCGCGATCTCCATCACCTTGCCCAGATACATCACCACCACCCGGTCGCAGATATGTTCGATCACGCCCAGATCATGGGCGATGAACAGCAGGGTCAGGTTGAACTCTTCCTTCAGATCCTCGAGGAGGTTTATCACCTGCGCCTGGATCGACACGTCGAGCGCCGAGACGGGTTCGTCGGCGACGATGAATTCGGGCTCCACCGCCAGCGCCCGGGCGATGCCGATGCGCTGGCGCTGCCCGCCCGAGAATTCGTGCGGGAAGCGGTCCAGGTGATCCTCGCTCAGCCCGACCTTCTGCAGGAGCGTCGCCGCGCGTTGGATCCGCTCCGAGGGCGTGCCGATGTTGTGCAGCTTCAGGGGATGGGTCAGCACCTCGCCGATCTTCTCGCGCGGGTTGAGGCTGGCGTAGGGGTCCTGGAAGACGATCTGCATCTGCTTGCGCAGGCTGCGCATCCGGGCCGGGTTGGCGGCCATGATGTCCTCGCCGCGAAAGCGCACCGCGCCCTCGGTGGCCTCTTCCAGCCGCAGCACGGTGCGCCCGACCGTGGTCTTGCCCGACCCCGATTCGCCGACAAGGCCCAGCACCTCGCCCCGCTGGACCTGGAAGGAGACGTCATCCACCGCCTTGACACTGTTGACCACGCGCCGCAGCACGCCGCCACGAATGGGGAAATGTTTGCGCAGGTTTTCGACCTCGAGCAGCGTTTCGGGGAGCAGCGTTTCGGGCATCACACGGCCTCCGGGCTGAGGATCTCGCGCCAGCGGGCGCAGCGGACCAGATGCCCGGCGCTTTCGCCCTGCGACAGCTCCGGGGTTGCCGCGCGGCAGATGTCTTGCGCATGGGCGCAGCGGGGGTGGAAGCGGCAGCCTTCGGGCAGGCGCAGAAGCGACGGGACCTGCCCGGGGATCGCTTCCAGCCGTTCCTTGGTCTGCGAGGCGCCGAAGCGCGGGATCGAATTCAGAAGCCCGCTGGTATAGGGCATGCGCGGAGTGTCGAACAGCGCCTCCACCGGAGCCGATTCGACCACCTGCGCGGCATACATGACCACCACATGATCGGCGATTTCGGCCACCACGCCTAGATCATGGGTGATGAAGATGATCCCCATGCCCAGCTTCTTCTGCAGGTCCTGCATCAAATCGAGGATCTGCGCCTGGATCGTCACATCGAGCGCCGTGGTAGGCTCATCCGCGATCAGCAGGCTGGGTTCGCAGGAAAGCGCCATGGCGATCATCGCGCGCTGGCGCATGCCCCCAGACATCTGGTGCGGGTAGTTGTCCACGCGCTTGGCGGGTTCGGGGATGCCGACCAGGTCCAGCATCTCGATCGCACGGGCGCGCGCCTTGCGCTGCGACAGGTTCTCATGCCGGATGACGATCTCGGCGATCTGGTCGCCCACGGTATGCACCGGGTTCAGGCTGGTCATCGGCTCCTGAAAGATCATGCCGATATCCTTGCCGCGCACCGACCGCATCTGCCGCTCGCTCAGCGTGGTCAGTTCGCGCCCGTCGAAGCGGATGCTGCCCCCGGTGACCGAGCCGATCCCGCGCGGCAAGAGCCCCATGACCGACAGCGCGCTGACGGATTTGCCGGATCCGGATTCGCCGACGATGGCCAGTGTCTGGCCTGGGTGCACATCGAAGCTGACGCCATCCACGGCGCGGATGCTCAGGGTCGCGCCCAGACGCAGCGTGGTCTGCAGGTCCCGGACCTGCAGCAGCGGTTGCGCGGTGGTGGCCTGCGGCGTCGGGTCCATCGAGGGTTCCTTCGGTTGCGACCGCCCTGGCGACGGCGTCGCCCGCGCGTCAGTTCGGCCTGTGTGCACGTTTTGCGGGCGCATCTTGTGCCATCGCGGGGCCGGGGCAAGGGGGGTAGGGCGATTTCATCATTTGCGTGCTTGACGGGGCGACAGGCGGCATGGTTGTATCGGTCTACTGTCGACAATATCCCGAAGCTTGGGGCAACAGGTCGACGCTTGTCAAGCGCCCGCCCGTAATGGGTGCCGAAAAAAGGAAATGCCGGATGAGGAGCACGTCACCTGCGCGCGTTTCCGTCGCAACCGGTGTCGCAGTCGTCCCGCTGCGGATGGCCAACTTGCAGCCTCACCGTCCGTCACCAACAGGAGACCAAGAGAAATGACCCGCATCAGAACGCTGCTCATGGCGTCGGCGGCCCTGTCGCTGCCCGCTGTGGCATCGGCGCAGGCGCCCGAAAACACGATCGTCACCGCGCTGAGTGCCGACATCACCACCTTCGACATCGCGCAGGTGTCCGAGCGCGGCAACTCCAACATAATGCGCCATATCTTCGCCACGCTGGAAACCACCCAGCCCGATGGCAGCATCGCGCCCGACGTGGCCGAGAGCCTGGAAATCACCGAGGATGGCACCGGCTACATCTACACGCTGCACGAGGGGCTGACCTGCCACGACGGCGAATCGCTGATGGCCGAGGATGTCGCCTATACCTTCAATCGCGCGGCCGACCCGGACAATGGGTTCACCGGCAACGTGCCGGGCTTCCTGTTCTCGGGGATGCAGTTCATGGGCGCCGAGGCGCTGGACGACCTGCGCGTGCAGATCAACATCCGCACCCCGAACCCCATCGCGCGCGGTCTGATCGCCGAGGTGATGGTCCACTGCAAGGACGCCTACGAGGCGATGTCCATCGACGAGGCCGGGCAGAACCCCGTCGGTTCCGGGCGCTATCAGATGGTCGAATGGGATCGCGGCTCTTCGGTGACGCTGGAGCGTGTGGCGGACGAATCCGAGGCGCCGGTCGAGCGGCTGGTGTTCCGGATCATCCCCGAATCCTCGACCCGGACGGCGGAACTTCTGGCGGGCAACATCGACCTGGTCACCAACGTGCCGCCCGACCAGCTGGACGTGATCGACAACAACCCCAACACCGAGGTCTATATCGCGCAGGGCCTGCGCCGCATCTATGTGGGCTTCAACCTGAGCGATGACTTTGCCGCCATGCCCGGCGGTGATGCGATCCAGGACCCGATGGTGCGCCGCGCGCTGCAATACGCGGTGGACGTGCCCAGCATCTGCACGCAGCTTCTGAACTTCGAATGCGAGCGCGCGACCGGGCTGGTCAACCCGCCGCACAATCACCCCGATATCGAACCCTATCCCTATGATCCCGAAACCGCCGAGGCCATGCTGGACGAAGCCGGCTGGGAGCGCGGCGAGGATGGCACGCGGTTTTCGATCCGCTTCCAGGCCGGGCGTGACCGCTACCTCAATGACGTGAACGTGGTGCAGGCGATCACCCAGATGCTGCAGGACGTGGGCGTCGATGTGGAGCTGCAGATCCTCGACTGGGCCAGCGGGTTCGTGCCGCTGGTGCGCGAGCGTAACGCCGGGCCGCTCTACTTCCTGGGTTCCGGCGGCAACATCTGGAGCGAGTTCATCGACATGAACGACCTCAACTCGGTCGATGCGGGCACCAACTACACCCACTGGGACGATCCGCGCTGGTTCGACGGCTGGGAAGTGATCCGTGATCCGAGCGCCAGCCCCGAGGAGATCGAGGAAACGCGTCTGGAAATGCTGCGCGTCTTCTACGAAGATGGGCCGTGGCTGCACCTCTACTCGCAGCCCGATTTCTACGCGATGAGCGACCGGCTGAACTTCACACCGCGCCAGGACGAGCGCGTGTATCTGTGGACGGCGACGCTGGACTGACCGGCGCCGACCATCCGGTGCGACCGGCGGGAGCGCCGTCGCCGCGCCGGGCGAACAACGGGGGCGCCGGGGTTGCCGGCGCTTCCGCCCCTCTTGCAACGCCCCGCATCCTGTGGATGCGCGTGCACGGGTCAGACTCATGTGGACATTCCTGCTCCGGCGCCTCTGGCAAAGCGTGATCGTGCTGATCGGGGTGACCCTGATCAGTTTCATCGCGCTGCAGATCGGCGGCGATCCGACTTATCTGTTCGTCTCGGAAAACGCGAGCACCGAGGAAATCGAGCGCGCCCGGCGCGTGCTGGGTTTCGACCGGCCGCTGCATGTGCAGTACCTGTCCTATGTCTGGGACGTGATGCGGCTGGACTTCGGCACCTCGCTGACCTTTCGCCAACCGGCGATGGACGTGGTGCTGGCCGCGCTGCCCGCGAGCATAGAACTCACGCTCTTCTCGCTGATCCTGGCGATCGTTATCTCCATCCCGCTGGGCATCGTCTCGGCGCTCTATCGCGGCAAGCCTGTGGATGGCGGGATCATGACCTTCGCCATGATCGGCCAGTCGATCCCCAACTTCTGGATGGGGATCATGATGATCATGTTCTTCGGGCTGTATCTGTCCTGGTTCCCGATCTCGGGGCATGTGCCGTTCCTGCGCCCGCTGTTTCACGGCGATTTCGCGCGTGCATTCGGCAATCTGCCGCAGACGCTGCATTACCTGATCATGCCCGCGCTGGCGGTCGGCTCCTACACGCTGGCGCGCAACGCGCGGCTGGTGCGGTCTTCGATGCTGGAGGTGCTGCAGCAGGATTACGTGCGCACCGCGCGGTCCAAGGGGATTTCGGAAACCCGCGTCATCATCCATCACGCGCTGCGCAACGCGTGGCTGCCGGTGGTCACCATGATCGGGCTGGAATTCGGCTTCGTGCTGGGCGGCGTGGTGGTGGTGGAGACGGTGTTTTCCTACCCCGGGGTGGGGCGGCTGGTGTTCAACGCCATCAACCAGCGCGACATTCCGGTGGTGCAGGCGGCGGTGATCGTCATCGCGCTGATCTTCATTCTTCTGAACCTGATCGTCGATCTGATCTATGCGCGGCTGGATCCGCGCGTGAAACTCTGAACCCGGGGGTCACCGCATGGCACTGCCCACCGAAAGCCCGCCCACTGGCGCCACCACCGCCCACATGCCGGACGCGCAATTGCCGCCGGCACCGACCTGGCGGCGCGAGTTGCGCCGGGCCTGGATCAGCATGGTGGCCAGCCGCTGGGCTCTGTTCGGGCTGATTATCCTACTGATCGCGATCATCGTGGGTATATTCGGGCCCGCGCTTGCGCCGTTTGACCCCAACCGCCAGAACATCATGCTGCGCCTTGTCGAACCCGGCGGAGCGGGGCCGGGCGGGGCGGTCTACTGGATGGGCTCGGATTCGCTTGGGCGCGATGTGTTCTCGCGGCTGCTCTATGGCGCGCGGGTGTCGCTGCTGGTGGGGTTTGCCGCCATCGCCGTGGGTGGGACCATCGGCATCATCGCCGGGCTGCTGTCGGGGTATTTCGGCGGCTGGGTGGATGACATCATCATGCGGCTGGGCGATATCCAGCTGGCGTTTCCCTTCATCCTGCTGGCGATCATGTTCCTTGTGGTGCTGGGGCCGGGGTTGATGAACATCATCCTGGTCCTCGGGATCGGGCAATGGATCACCTATGCCCGGATCGTCCGGGCCGAAACGCTGAGCCTGCGCGAGAAGGAATATGTCGAAGCCGCCCGCGCCATGGGCGACAGTACCGTGTCGATCATGTTTCGCACCATCCTGCCCAACATCATGGCGCCGCTGACGGTGATCGCGTCCTTCAACGTGGCCAGCGTCATCCTGTCCGAGGCGGCGCTGTCCTTCCTGGGCCTGGGCGTGCCGCCGAACGTGCCCACCTGGGGCAGCATGCTGGCGGAAAGCCGCGAGCATCTGCTGTCGAACCGCTGGTGGCTGGCGATCTTCCCCGGCATGGCGATCGTCTTTGTGGTGCTGGCCTTCAATATCATGGGCGACTGGCTGCGCGATCATCTGGACCCACGGCTGCGCGAGCAGGGATAAACCCTTCGCGGGCGCGCCGGTCAGGGAAATCCTTGACAAGCGGGCGTCGGCTGCGCACTCTGACGATTGTCGACAACTTTCTGTTTACACTGGTACGTCTGTCATGACCCTGTTCCGCCCGAACGCATCGCACAGCCGCCGCCCTCGCCCGAAGGCGCGCCGGGCCGCGCGCGTATCTGTCGCGCAAGGGTTTTTTCCGTGCCGGTGCCAGTCCCGGCGCGTTAGAGTAGGGGCGTTCGCGGGCGGCGGCTTTCCGTTTGGGGCGGCGTGCGCGGCACCGATTGCAGCGAAGGACAGGACAGGAGCAGCGCATGGCTGACATTTCAGCGCGGCTGGAACCGCGCGAAGCAAGTGATTTGGCCCCGATCCACAACCAGCCCCTGCGGGTGCAGATTGCGTCGCGCCTGCGCGATGCGATCATCTCGGGGCGGTTGCCGCCGGGCACGGTGCTGGTGGAAACCGCATTGGCCGAGCAGTTGAACGTCTCGCGCGCGCCGATCCGCGAGGCGGTGCAGATCCTCGAAAACGACGGGCTGGTGGAATCGGTCGCCTACAAGGGCAAGCGCGTGAAGCCGCTGACCGCGCGCGAGGTCGAGGAAATCTATGGCCTGCGCGAGCTCTTCGAAGTCGCCGCCGTCGAGCGCATCCTGGACCGGCAGGTGTCCGTCGCACCGCTGGCGGAATGCTGCGCGGCAATGGAGGCCGCCGTGCGCGACGACGATTACGAGGCGCTTGTGGCGGCCGATGAAGCCTTTCACCGCACGCTGATCCGGCTTTCGGATCATGCGTTGCTGCTGACGCTGTGGAACAACCTCTACATGCGCATCCACCAGATCATGGCGCTGCGCAACCGGGGCGAGCGCAACCTGGCCGAGATCGCCGGGAACCACCCGCCCATCGTGCGCGCGCTGGAAGCGGGCGACCGCGCCGAAGCGACGCGGCTGATCGCGCAGCACACGCGCGCGCTTGCCGATTTCGACCCTGAGAGCATTGCACAGGTGTCGCAGTGATGGCCCCGCCGGGATGGCATGAACGCATGCCCCCGGCGGGATCATGCCCCCGGGCGCAGACCTTGCGTCACGCCCCTAACCAAGGTCACGGCCGTGCGTCGGCCGCGACCGCCTTTCCCCCTGTCCAACAGCGAGACACGTCATGACCAGAATAAGAAGTCTGCTTCTTGCCAGCACCGCGGGGCTGGCCGTTGCCGCGACCGGCCATGCCCAACCCGCCGACGACACCATCGTCGTTGGCCTGAGTGCGGATATCAACACCTTCGAACCCGGCAACATCTCGTCGCGGCCGAACTCGAACATCGCGCGCCATATCTTCGGCACGCTGTTCACCATCGACGGCGACGGCAACCACCTGCCCGACCTGGCCGAAAGCCTTGAAATCTCGGACGACGGGACAGCATACGTCTATACCCTGCGTGAAGGTCTGACCTGCCACGACGGTGAACCGCTGACCGCCGAAGGCGCCGCCTTCAGCTTCAACCGCGTGGCCGATCCCGATAACGCCTTCACCGGCAACACGCCGGGCTTCGTGTTCTCCTCCATCGGGTTCGAAAGCGCCGAGGCGCTGGACGAACGCCGCGTGCAGATCAACATCGCGCGCCCCAACCCCATCGCTTTCGGCCTGATCGCCGAGGTTTTCATCCACTGTGCCGACTACTACCAGAACAACTCGCTCGACCATCTGGCGGCGAACCCCGTCGGTTCGGGTCCCTATCGGCTGGCGGAATGGGACGTCGGCTCGAATGTGACGCTGGAGCGCGTGGGCGAGCCCGGTCACTTCGACCGGATCGAGTGGCGGATCATCCCCGAAGCCTCGACCCGCACGGCGGAACTGATCGCAGGTAACGTGGACATCATCGAGAACGTCTCGCCCGACCAGGTGGACGTGATCGACAACTCCGGCACCGCCGAGATGCAGATCGTGCAGGGCACGCGCCGCATCTACGTGGGCTTCAACCTGTCCGAGCGGCAATCGCAACTGCCCGGCGGTGACGCGATCCAGGACCCGATGGTGCGCCGCGCATTGCAATACGCGGTCGACGTGCCCACCATCTGCGCGCAGCTTCTGCAGTTCGAGTGCGAGCGCGCCACGGGCCTCGTGAACCCGCCCAACGATCACCCGGATCTGGAGCCCTATCCCTTCGAGCCCGAAACCGCCGAAGCGATGCTGGACGAGGCCGGCTGGCCCCGCGCCGATGACGGCACCCGCTTCTCCATCCGCTTCCAGGCAGGGCGCGGGCGCTACCTGAACGATGTCAACGTTGTGCAGGCGATCACCCAGATGCTGCAGGACGTGGGCGTCGATGTGGAACTGGACCTGATGGACTGGTCCACGCAGTTCATCCCGCTGATCCGCCAGCGCGATGCCGGGCCGCTCTACTTCCTCGGCTCGGGCGGGGCGCTGTGGTCGCCGCTCTACGACATGACCGACCTCGCCACGGTGGACGCCGGGACCAACTACACCCACTGGGATGACGACCGCTGGTTCAGCCGCTGGGCGGATATCGCCGCCACCGATGACGAGGCCGAACAGCGCGAGATCATCGACGAGATGCTGCAGGTCTTCTACGATGACGGGCCGTGGCTGCACCTCTACTTCCAGCCGGACTTCTATGGCGTGAGCAACCGCATCAACTGGACCGCGCGTCCGGATGAAAAGGTCTATCTGTTCGACGCCACGCTGAACTGATCCGACACTGCGCGGCCCGCACGGGCGGGCCGCCCCTGCCACAGCCGCGGCGGCGCCAACCGCCGCGGCCTTTTCCTGCCGAGGTTCCCCATGCCCAAGGTCGACATCCCGTTCGACACTTATCACGATCATGACGCCATGACCGCGCATCTGCGCACGCTGGTCGATGCCTTCCCGCATCTGGCCCGCATGACATCGGTCGCCAAGTCCTTTCAGGGCCGCGATGTCTGGCTGATCGAGATCACCAACCCCGACACCGGCCCGGCGCTGGAAAAACCCGGCTACTACATCGACGCCCAGATCCACGCCGAGGAACACGCCACCTCGGCCACGGCGCTCTATGCGGTGTGGTATCTGCTGGAAAACTACGGCCATGACGAACAGGTCACACGGCTGGTCGACCAGCAGGTGTTCTACATCCTGCCGCGCATCAACCCCGATGGCGCCGAGCTTTCGTTGCAGCCGCCCTATTACAACTGGTGCGGCAACGGTCGCTACATGCCCGGCGCCGACCGGATTTCCGGCCTGATCCCCGAGGATATCGACGGCGACGGCTACCTTGTCTGGATGCGCGTCCCCGACCCGTCAGGCGAGTGGAAGAAGAGCCCCGACAACCCCGATATCATGATCCAGCGCGGCCCGCACGAACACGGGGGCGAATACTTCCGGCTCTACCCCGAAGGCACCATCCGCGATCATGACGGCGTGAACGTGCCGATCGAAAAGCCCTTCGACGGCAACATGAACCGCAACTTCCCCACCAACTGGTCGCCGCAGGAATACGGTGGCGGCATCCATCCGCTGTCCGAACCCGAGGCCAAGGGCATGGCCGAGGTGATCCTCGCGCGGCCCAACATCTGCGGGATGTGCGCCTATCACACCCATGGCGGCATCATCCTGCGCCCGTCGATGACGCGCCCCGACAGCGCCATGGGCGCGGCCGACATCAACCTCTACAA
>SKMI01000297.1 GCA_007121115.1 Paracoccaceae bacterium
GCCATGGCGTCGGTGCGGGTGTCGGGGCGCGTATCGGGGTGGCCGGGGCGCGGTCCCTCGGGTTCGGCTGGCGGCTGGCTGGCTGCGGGCTGCGGGCGCAGCCGGCCGTCGACATGCGCCACCAGATCGCGCAGCACCGGGAAGCGGAAGATGTCGGTGATCGACAGCCCCGGCAGGTCCAGCCGCGCCCTCAGCGTCCGGTGCGCCTGCACCGCCAGCAGCGAATGCCCGCCAAGGTCGAAGAAATTGTCCCCCGCGCCGATCCCGTCCACGCCCAGCACATCCGACCAGACCTGCGCGATGGCCGCCTGCGTGTCGCTGGCGCTGGCCGTGGGGACCGCAGGGGCGGGCGCCGCCACCGCCACCGGGCGGGGCACGGGCAGCGCGTTGCGGTCGATCTTGCGGTTCGGGGTCAGGGGAAAGGCCTCGAGCGGCACGAAATGCGCGGGCACCATATGCGCGGGCAGCGCGCCGGCGAGCGCGGCGCGCAGGTCCACCCCTGGCGTGCCGGTGTAATAGGCCACCAGGCGCAGGTCGCCGGGCGTATCCTCGCGCGCGAGGACAGCGGCGCGGGTGATCCCCGGCTGCGCCTCCAGCGCGGCCTCGATCTCCCCGGGTTCCACGCGATGGCCGCGCAGCTTGATCTGATGATCTACCCGACCGAGGTAGGCGAGGCTCCCGTCGCCTTCGCGCCGGACCAGGTCACCCGTGCGGTACAGCCGCCCCGTGCCGAAGGGGTTTTCGGGGAACCTCTCGGCGGTCAGGTCATCGCGCTGCCAGTAGCCGCGCGCCACCCCGTCGCCACCGATCCACAACTCGCCCGCCACACCTGCGGGCACCGGCTGCATGGTGTCATCCAGCACATGAAGCTGGGTGTTGGCGATGGGGGTGCCGATGGGTTCGGTCCCGGTGCTGCCGGTGGTCGTGGCGGTGGAGGACCAGATCGTGGTCTCGGTCGGTCCATACATGTTCTGCACCGGCGCGCCGATCAGCCCCGCGACCTCGGCGGCCAGCGGGCCAGGCAATGGCTCGCCCCCGATCAGGATGTTGGGGACGCGGGCCAACGCATCGCGCGCCACCGGGTCGGCCATGAGCATCCGCATCATCGAGGGCGTGCACTGGACATGCGTGACCTCGTGCCGGGCGATCTGGGCGGCCAGCGAATGGTCGGACTCGGTCAGCACCGCGCCCGCGTTGGTTCGGCGGACCACCTCGGCCAGCGGGTAGAGCGCTTCCAGCACCGTGTCGGGCGCGATGCCGTAGTCGATCAGGCAGGCGACTTCGGCGACCCCGATGGCTTTCAGTTGCTCCACGCGGGCCAGACAATCCTCGACCGTGCCGAACAGGCCCGAATCGTCGAAATACCGGTTGAAGGCATAGTCGAGGATGCCCGCGACTTCGTCCTCGGACAGCGACGAGAGGTCTATGTCCATGGGGTTGCGCGCCCCGTGCGGGCGCTTGAAGGCCGGGAAGGCCCAGGCGTATTGCTTGACCAGTCCGGCGGCGGAAAGCAGGTAATCCTGCATCGGCTTGCGCGCCACTTCGCGGGCGTGTTCACGGTCGCGCGCCACGAATGTATGCAGCATCAGCGTGACCTTGTGGTCCGCCGGGTCGCGCCCCGCATCGCGCAGGGCCTGGTGGTAGATGCCGATCTTTTCGGCCACCTCGTCGATGCTCTGGCCCAGCAGGTGGGTCAGCACGTTGGCGCCGATCTCGCCCGCCTCGCGCCAGGTCTGGGGATTGCCGGCGATGGTCAGCCACAGCGGCAGTTCCGGCTGGACGGGGCGCGGGAGCGTGTTGACCGGCACCGGGCCGTCGCCCTTGTCGAATTCCACCGCCTCGCCCCGCCACAGGCGGCGCAGGGTGTCGATGGTTTCGAACATCGCCGTCTTGTTGTGCGGGTGGCGGTTTTCCGGGCGCAGGACGAAATCCACCGGGTGCCAGCCGCTGGCGATCCCCAGCCCCGTGCGCCCGCCGGTCAGGTTGTCGATCACCGCCCATTCCTCGGCGATCCGGACGGGATGGTGCAGGGGAGCCACGCAGGAGCCCGCGCGCACGGCGATGTTGCGGGTTACCGCGGCCACCGCCGCGCCGGTGACTGCCGGGTTGGGATAGGGGCCGCCGAAGGCATGGAAATGCCGCTCCGGTGTCCAGACGGCGCAGAAGCCGTGGGTGTCGGCAAACCGCGCGCCGTCCAGCAGCAGGCGGTATTTCTGCGGCCCCGGCCCGTCATCGTTGCCCCAGTAGAACAGGCTGAACTCCATCCCCTGATCGGATACCGGCACCGGTGCATTCGAGGTGACCATGCGATCCTCGTCGCCCATCACCACCACCTTGAACCCGCGCGCCAGCGTCCAGAACAGCTCCAGCACCGAGATGTCGAAGTTGAGCGAGGTGACGGCCAGCCAGACGCCGGGCGGGTCATGGGCGATCCGGTCGTCCATTCCGGCGAAGAAATTGGCCACGTTGCCGTGTTCGACCATCACCCCCTTGGGCAGGCCGGTGGAGCCCGAGGTGTAGATAAGATACGCCAGATTGTCGGGGCTGACCGGAGCGTCGGGGTTGGAAGCCGGGGCGCCTGCGATCCGCGTGTCGGTGTCCAGTTGCAGCAGGTCACCGCCATGCGGCGGCAGCGCGTCCAGCGCGGCGTGTTCGGTGACGATCACCCGCGTGCCGCTGTCGGCCAGGTAATGCGTCAGCCGGTCGGCGGGATAGGCCGGGTCCATGGGCACATAGGCGCCGCCTGCCTTGAGGATCGCCAGCGCGCCGACCACCATGCCGATGCCGCGCGGCGTGCAAAGCGCCACCGGCTGCTCCGGCCCCACACCCATGGCGCGCAGGACATGCGCGGCGCGGTTGGCCCGCGCGTTCAACTCGGCGTAGCTCAGGCTCTGGCCTTCGAAGACCAGCGCGGTGGCGTCCGGGGTGCGCGCGGCCTGCGCCTCGAACGCGTGGTGGATGCAGATACGCTCATAGTCGCGCGCGGTGCTTGCGTTGGCCTCCTGCGCGGCGGTGCGATCGGCCTCGGTCAGGATGTCCTGCGCGGAAAGCGGTGCGTCGGGCGCGGCGGTGCGGGCCAGATGCGCCAGGCGGGTGGCGATTTGTTCTGCCGCCTTCGGGGCGATGCGGGTGGCGTCCACCACCAGTTTCGGAGCGGCTCCCGGGATCAGGGTCAGGGCCGCGCCTTGCAGCGGTGTCTCGGCCATGGCGAGCGCGGGCAGAACGGGCGGCGACAGCGCGGGGTCGCGGGCGATCAGGTCGCGCGGATAGCCGGGGCAGGTTTGCAAGCGCTTCAGGGTATCGGCGACGGTCCCTTCGGCCCCGGCCATGGTCTGCGCGGCCGCAACCCCAAGCGGCACCCAGTCGGCCAGCAGCGTCGGCGCGGCGGCGGCCATCCCGTCGAAGCTGTGGGCGATATCGGCGCGTGCCGTCCCGGTCAGCCGCAGCGCCATCGTGGCCAGCAGCACGGCGGCGCGGGCGGGGGAGAGGTCGGGGGCCTCGAACGCGATTTCCTGCCAGTCGGGGGTGCCGGTCGCCCGGGCCATATCGGGGGCCACATCGGGCAGCGTCGCGGGCGCCATCCCGGCCAGCGCTTCGCGCCAGCGGTCCTCGTCGCGCACGACCGCGGCCAGCGCGTCGGTCAGCGCTGGGTCGCGGCGGTCCAGCACATCGCCCGGCGCCGCAAACGCGGGCACCACCGCCGCGCGCCCTTGCTGGCAGCGCAGCGCCGAAAGCCGCAGCGCGCCATCGGCGCAGGCCACGGTCAGAGCGTCATCCGCGACCGCCAGCACCGTGCCAGGCGTGCCCGCCCCGTCGGCCGGTTCGGCCCGGCCGACGCACAGAACGGCGCCGTTGCGGGCGATCTTGGGCAGGGTCAGCGGGTTCCGGTAGGGGCCGTGATCCAGCGCCCGGACCAGCCGCGCGGCATCCTCGGCGGGCCGCACGAAATCGATCATTCCCGCGCAGGCCGGCCGCTTGGTGCGCCGGTGCAACGGCGCCACGGGCCCCCCCTGCGGCACGCCCTGCAAGGTGTCGCCCTCGATCCCATCAACCAGTGCGCCGAACGCCTCGATTCCTGCGGCCATGCACTTGGTGTTCAGGCTCAGCGCGGTGTCGTCCGGGACAATAGACACAGGTTGGCGGACCAGCGCCTCGCCCGTGTCCACCTGCGGGGCGATCCGGTGCCAGGTCACGCCATACTCGGTCTCGCCCGCCAGCAGCGCCCAGACCGGCGCGTTCAGCCCGCCGTGCCGGGGCAGGGGGCCGTCATGGAAGTTCGCCGCGCCCGCCCGTGCCTGTGCGATCACCTCGGCGCGGAGCATGGACAGGCCGCCGATGTTGAACAGCCAGTCGAAGGCGGTTCCGTCCAGCCGCGACGCAAGCCCGGCGCCAGGGGCGATCACCGCCACGCCATGCGCTTCGGCCCAGTCGATGATCCCCGCGTGCCCGGTGACCATGGCGGCAATGCCATGCCCGCGCGCCAGCAGCACCTCGGCGCAATGCACGAGGATCGGAGCGTCGCCGATCAGGACGGATTGGAAACGAGCCATGACAATACTCCTCAACCGGCAACGTGCCTGCGCTTCCCGCGCAAGCTGTCCGGCAACACGCGTCGCCCGATCATCGAAAGCGCATGTCGCACAAGATCGCGCAGAAAGTATGGCGGTGATTTGGCCTCCGCGCCCGAGACCAGACGCCGCAGCCCCCAGACCCCTGCGCCCAGCACATGCGCGAGCGTGGCCAGCGCGGCGCCTGCGGTGCCGTGATGTTTGGCGAAGTAGTGCCAGCGGCTGTCGAACCAGTAGCGCGGCACGCGGTCCCACTTTCCCATGCCGGTGCTGGCCGAACCGATGTGTTCCACCCCCACCGAAGGCACGTA
>SKMI01000308.1 GCA_007121115.1 Paracoccaceae bacterium
CAACCTGAAGTTCAACGTCGAACTGATCGCCCCCATCGCCATGGAGGAAAAGCTCCGCTTCGCCATCCGCGAAGGCGGCCGCACCGTCGGCGCGGGCGTCGTGTCGAAGATCATCGAGTAACAACCGCCCACACGCCTTGGGTCTTGCAAGGGGCGTGCAGGCTGCACGCCCCTTTGCTATGGACCAAGGCATAATGCAGAAGATATTCACCCGTTTCGAAAAGCGGATCGAGGCCTACCCGCCCGAGGCCCCGAGCCGACCGCCCGCCACGCTCTGGGGTTTCACGCTCCATTTCGCGCGGCCCGTCCTGCCGTGGCTGCTGGCCATGTCGGGGCTGTCGGCGATCTTTGCCATCATCGAGATCATACTGATCGGCTATCTGGGCACGCTGGTGAACCGGATGACCGAGCTTGGCCCCGAACGCTTCATGGCCGAGGAATCGGCCCGGCTCTTCGGCATGGCGGGTCTGCAACTGATCGTGCTGCCGGTGATCTCGGTGCTCGGCGCGCTGGTGATGTATCAGGTCATCATGGGCAATTTCCCCCAGCGCATCCGCTGGCAGGCGCACCGCTGGCTGCTGGGCCAGTCCATGGGCTATTTCCACGATGAATTCGCCGGCCGGATCGCCACCCGGCTGATGCAGACCGCGCTGTCGGTGCGCGAGGTGGTGATGAAGACCATGGATGTGGCAGTCTATATCGGCGCCTATTTCCTGGGCACCCTCTGGCTGGCCGCCACGCAGGACGGCTGGCTGGCGGTGCCCTTCCTGCTGTGGTCCGCGGGGTATGCCGCGCTTCTGTCGGTGATCGTCCCGCGGCTGGGGCGGGTGTCCCAGGAACAGGCCGACGCGCGGGCCATGATGACCGGGCGGATCGTCGACAGCTACACCAACATCATGACGGTGAAGCTCTTCAGCCACGCCGCGCGCGAAGAATCCTATGCGCGCGAGGGGCTGGATGGCTTCCTGCAGACGGTCTACCGCCAGATGCGGCTGGTGGCCTGGCAGGATGTGGGCGTGAATATCCTGAACGCGCTGCTGACGGCGGCGGTGACCGGGCTGGGGCTGTGGCTCTGGCTGCACGGGCGCATCGATCTGGGCGCGCTGGCGGTGGCGATCCCGCTGGCGCTGCGTCTGGGCAACATGAGCCACTGGATCATGTGGGAGTTCGCGCAGCTGTTCGAGAATATCGGCACGGTGCGCGACGGTGTGTCCACCCTGTCGCTGCCCCGCCAGATCACCGACGCCCCCGGCGCGCCACCGCTGCGCGCGGACAAGGGGCGCGTGCGCTTCGACCGCGTGACCTTTCGCTATGACGGCCCCGATGCAGGCCGAGGCGCACCAAAGCCTGCGGTGCTGGATGACCTGAGCCTCGATATCGCGCCGGGCGAGAAGGTCGGGCTGGTCGGCCGGTCCGGGGCGGGCAAGTCGACGCTGGTGAATCTGCTCCTGCGGTTCTACGAGGTGAATGACGGTCGGATCGAGATTGACGGACAGGATATCTCGCGCGTCACGCAGGACTCCTTGCGCGCCGCCATCGGGATGGTGACGCAGGACACCGCGCTGCTTCACCGCTCGGTGCGCGACAACATCGCCTATGGCCGCCCCCACGCGACCGAGGCCGAGATCCGCGCCGCCATGGAGCTGGCCGAGGCACGGGAGTTCATCGAGGATCTGGTGGATGTGCACGGTCGCCGGGGGCTGGACGCGCATGTGGGCGAGAGGGGCGTCAAGCTGTCCGGCGGGCAGCGCCAGCGGATCGCCATTGCCCGCGTGGCGCTGAAGGACGCGCCGATCCTGATCCTGGACGAGGCAACTTCGGCGCTGGATTCCGAGGTCGAGGCCGCAATCCAGGCGCAACTGACCCGCCTGATGGAAGGTAAGACCGTCATCGCCATCGCGCACCGGCTGTCCACCATCGCGGCCATGGACCGGCTGGTGGTGATGGATCAGGGCCGGATCATCGAAGCGGGCAGGCACGAGGACCTGCTGGCGCAGAACGGGCTTTACGCACGGCTCTGGGCGCGGCAATCGGGCGGGTTCCTGGTCGAAGGCTGAGCGGGCGCTTGATCGGCGCGGCTTGCGGGGGCTAGGCTCCGGTGGGTCCCGCGCGGCGGGGTCTGTCGCGGGGAGCGCGCATGCGGATCGGACTTCACATCGGCGCGCACAAGACGGGCACGACCTATCTGCAGCGCGCGCTGAAGCGACGGCGGGAGGAGTTGCTGCACGACGGTGTCGCCGCCTTCGGACCGGAGCGCCTGCGCCGGGATCTGCGCGTGCCGTCGCTGGCAGAGCCGGGTGCGGCGACGCCCTGCGCCTTTGCACCGCTGCGCGACGCGATAGCGGCGGAAGCGGCCGCCGGGCGGCGTGTGCTCCTGTCCGAGGAAAACCTGCTGGGCACCACCCGAGCGGGCCGCATCGCGCGCGGCGCGCAGTTTTATCCGCAGGCCGCGGCGCGGGTGGGGGCAATGCTGACCGGGTTGCGCGAGACCGAGGCCACGCTGTTTCTCGCCGTGCGCAACCCGCTGCCGTTCCTGATCTCGGGCCACGGGCAGCAGGCCAAGGCGGGGCGGCTGATGCCGTTCGCGCGCTACCTGGACGGGGTGGACCCGCTGGCGCTGCGCTGGTCGGAACTGGTGGCGCGACTGGCGGCGCTTGATGGGGTGGCGCAGGTCATCGTCTGGCGGTTCGAGGATCACGCGGCGATCCTGCCCGACGTGCTAGGGCGGATGCTGGGCGCGCGGGCGGCGGCACGGCTGCGGCTGCCCGCGCAGGTCCGCAATCCCGGCCCCTCGGCCCGCGCGCTTTATGCCGCGCTGAACGCGCTGCGCGACAGTCCCGCCCGCGACCCGCGCGAAACCCTGCGGGACGCCATGGCGGAGTGGCCCAAGGGACCCGACCAGCCCGGCCCCATGCCCTTTGACCGCGCGGCGCTGGCCGAAGGTGCCGCTGCTTATGACGCAGACATGACCGCGCTGGCCGGGCTGGACAAGGTGTCGCTGATACTGACAGATATGGGGTCCGCACCTGGCTGAGCGCCCTTTTCCCGCTTGAATTCGGTGCGCGTTCCGAATACCTCTGGCGACGGCCTAGGGGTATAGCTCAGTTGGTAGAGCATCGGTCTCCAAAACCGAGGGTCGGGGGTTCGAGTCCCTCTGCCCCTGCCAGTCCTTTTTCGTCAGTGATGGTGCTATCGCGCTCCGTATCCGGCGGTGCGCTGGCCGCACGCGTCGTAAAGCGCCCGCTCAGCGCCCTACCCGGCCCACCCATGGCGCTTCGCGGGCGCTGCCCGGCGCAGGCGCCGGGCGGGTGCCGTGTGGCTGCAGTGGTTTCAGGCGGCGCGATCAGCGCGGCTGGTCCCCGGGGTGTAATTCAGGATCGGCGCCAGCCAGCGCTCGGCCTCCTCGAGTGACATCCCCTTGCGCGCGGCGTAATCCGCCGCCTGATCGCGTTCGATCCGGGTGACGCCGAAATAATAGCTCTCGGGGTGCGCCAGATAGAGGCCCGAGACCGAGGAGCCCGGCCACATGGCCATGCTTTCCGTAAGCGTGACCCCCGTCGCGGCCTCGGCGTCCAGCAACTTGAAGAGGGTGCGCTTTTCGGTGTGGTCGGGCTGGGCGGGGTAGCCCGGCGCGGGGCGGATGCCGGCGTAGGGTTCGGCGATCAGTTCCTCGGGGGTGCAGGCTTCATCGGGCGCGTAGCCCCAGAACTCGCGCCGCACGCGCTCGTGCAGCATCTCGGCCATGGCCTCGGCGATCCGGTCGGCCAGCGCCTTGACCATGATCGCGCTGTAGTTGTCATTGGCGCGGTCCATGCGTTCGGCGATGGCGATTTCCTCGGGGCCTGCGGTGACCACGAAGCCGCCGACATGATCCGGGCCGTCGGGGGCCACGAAATCCGACAGCGCTACGTTGGGGCGGCCGTCACGCTTGGGCGTCTGCTGGCGGAGGGTGTGGAAGGTGGCCAGCGTGCCGCTGCGGTCCGCGTCGGAGTAAAGCCGGATATCATCGCCCACAGCATTGGCGGGCCAGAAGCCCACCACCGCGCGCGGGGTGAACCAGCGTTCCGCGATGATCCGGTCCAGCATGGCGCGGGCATCGTCGAACAGCGCCCGCGCCGCCGCGCCCTGTTTCTCATCCTCCAGAATGCGCGGGTAGACCCCCTTCATCTCCCAGGTCTGGAAGAACGGCGTCCAGTCGATGTAGCGCGCGATTTCGGCCAGATCCCAGTCCGGCAGTACCCGCGTGCCGGTGAACCCGGGTGCGGGCGGCACCCCCTGCGCCCAGTCCAGCCGCAACGCATTGGCCCGCGCCTGTTGGAGCGGCAGGCGGCGCTTCGCGGCCTCGCCCCGCGCGTGGCGTTCGGCCACCTCGGCATATTCCGCGCGCACCTTGGCCATGTAGCCCTCGCGCTGCGCGGGGCTCAGAAGCGCGCCCACCACCCCCACCGCGCGGCTGGCGTCGGTGACATAGACCGTCTGCCCGCGCGCATAGCGCGGCGCGATCTTGACCGCCGTGTGCACCTTGGAGGTCGTCGCCCCGCCGATCAGCAGCGGCAAGTCGAAGCCCTCGCGCTCCATCTCGGCGGCCAGATGCGCCATTTCGTCCAGGGACGGCGTGATCAGCCCCGACAGGCCGATGGCGTCCACCTGTTCGGCGCGCGCGACCTCCAGGATCTTCTGGGGCGGGACCATGACGCCCAGGTCGATGATATCGTAGTTGTTGCAGGCCAGCACCACGCCGACGATGTTCTTGCCGATGTCATGCACATCGCCCTTCACCGTGGCCATCAGCACCTTGCCCGCCGATTGCCGCCCCGTGCCGCCCGCCGCCTTCTTCTCGGCCTCCATCCAGG
>SKMI01000356.1 GCA_007121115.1 Paracoccaceae bacterium
AGGCCGAGGCCCGCCCAGACGGCCACCGCCACCGCCAGCCCCGCCGCGCCCGCCCAGGCCGCGGGCCAGCGCCGCAACACCATCGCCGCCAGAACCACGCCCAGCGGCAGTGCGGCCAGCGCGGCCTGCATCTCAGTCCGGCAGCGGCACCGGGTGGCGCGGCACGCCGTCCCGGGCAAAGCTGATGATGTTCTCGGCCGTGGTCTCGGCGATGGCGGCCAGCGCCTCGCGGGTGAAGAATCCCTGATGCCCGGTCACCAGCACGTTGGGAAAGGTCAGAAGCCGCGCGAACACGTCATCGGGGATGTAATGCGCCGAGAGATCCTCGAAGAACAGATCGCCCTCTTCTTCATAAACATCCAGCCCCAGCGCGCCGATCTGCCCCGACTTCAGGCCCCGGATCACCGCCAGCGTGTCTACCACCGCCCCGCGCGAGGTGTTGACCACCATCACGCCCGGTTTCATGGCGGCGATGGCGTCATCATCGACGAGATGGTGGGTCTGCGGCGTCAGCGGGCATTGCAGGGTGATGATGTCCGAGCGCGCCCACAATTCCGGCAGGTCGACATACCGCACCCCCAGCGCCGCGCACTCGGCACTCGGGAAGGGGTCGAAGGCCAGCACCTCGCAGCCGAACCCGCTCAGGATGCGCGCCAGCACGGTGCCGATCAGCCCGGTGCCGACGATCCCCGCCACCTTGCCGTGCAGGTCGAACCCCATTAGCCCGTCGAGAGCGAAATTGCCTTCGCGCACCCGGTTCCAGGCCCGGTGCGTGTTGCGGTTCAGCGTCAGGATCAGCGCCAGCGTGTGTTCGGCCACCGCATGCGGGCTATAGGCGGGCACGCGGGCGACGGAAAGCCCCAGCGCCTGCGCCGCCGCCAGGTCCACGTGGTTGAACCCGGCCGAGCGCAGCGCGATCAGCCGCACCCCCTGCCCGGCCAGCACTTCCAGCACCGGCGCGCTGAGGTTGTCATTGACGAAGGCGCAGACCGCCCCGGCGGCTTCGGCCAGCCGCGCGGTGTCGGCGTTCAGTCGCGCTTCGTGGAACCGCCAGTCCAGCCCCGTCCCCGCGCGCTCCAGAAACGTGTGATCATAGGGTTTGGCGCTGAAAACATCGACCCGCATGGCATCCCCTTCGGCTGTAGCACGGAAAGGTTAGCGCCAACGCCGCAGTGCGGCAAGCCCGCATCAGCCGACCCGCAGGGCGCGCCCGGGCAGTGCGTGGATCTGCTCCGGCGACAACCCCTTGACCAGCCGCGCGTGCTCCTGGATCGCAAACCGGTCGGTCATCCCCGCCACGTAGTCTGCCACCACCCGCGCCAGTTCGGTCTCCCCCGTTGCCGCCTCCACATCCCGGCGCCACTCGGCGGGCAGCAGGTCAGGCCGGTCCATGTAGAGCGGGAACAGATCGTCCACCATCGCCGTCACCTCGGCCCGCATGGCCACGACCGAGGGCGCGCGATACATCCGCGTGAACAGGAACTGGCGAATCACCTTCAACTCGCGGAACAGCCGGTCGCTGAAGCGGATGATGGTCACACCCAACTCGCGCACCGCCTGCGCCGAGGCTGGTGCCGCCGGGCCCAGCCGCGTCGTCGCCACCGCCAGCACATCCTCGACCATGACGCCAAAGACCCGGCGCAGCGCTTCGTGCCGCCGCCGCATGGGCTCCAGCCCGGGATAGAGCGCGTCCACCGCGGCAAAGGCCGGGCCGGTGATGGGCAGGTCCATCAGGTCGGCCTCGGTGAACAGCCCCGAGCGCAGACCGTCGTGCAGGTCATGGTGGTTGTAGGCCACGTCATCGGCGATGGCGGCCACCTGCGCCTCGGCGCTGGCATGGGTGTGCAGGTCCAGATCATGCCGGGCGTTATAGGCCGCCAGCGCATAGGGCAGCGGCCCCTTGCGCGGCGCGCCATCGGGGGTCTGCAGCGGACCGTTGTGCTTGGCGATCCCCTCCAGCGTCTCCCATGTCAGGTTCAGCCCGTCGAAATCGGCGTAATGGCGCTCCAGCGCGGTGACGATGCGCAGCGCCTGCGCGTTGTGGTCAAACCCCCCATAGGGCCCCATCAGCCGCTCCAGCGCCTCCTCGCCGGTGTGGCCGAAGGGCGGGTGGCCCAGGTCATGCGCCAGCGCAATCGCCTCGGCCAGGTCGGTGTTCAGCCCCAGCGCGCCCGCCAGCGTGCGCGCCACCTGCGCCACCTCGATGCTGTGCGTCAACCGGGTGCGGTAATAGTCGCCCTCGTGCTCGATGAAGACTTGGGTCTTGTGCTTCAGCCGTCGGAAAGCGCTGGAATGGATGATCCGGTCGCGGTCGCGCTGAAAGGGCGAGCGGAAGGTGCTCACCTTTTCGGAGAACAACCGCCCGCGCGAAGCATCGGGATGCGCGGCAAAGGGTTTCAGCATGCTCTCTCTCCCGCCAACCAGTGGACGCCCGCTTGCCCGGACGCGCGGAACGTCTTATATACCCTATCAGTTTGATCGGAAATGCCAGACAGGTCGCCCGCATGTCCCTGACCCTGCCGCCGCGCGTGACGGACCGCGCCTTCGCCCGCCTTGCCCAGATTGCCGACGACGCCGGCGAGGCCTGCGCCCTGCGCGTGGCCGTGGATGGCGGCGGCTGTTCGGGGTTTCAGTACGATATTCGCCTCGATGCCCCGGCCGAGGACGACCTGATCCTCGAGAAGGACGGGCAGAAGGTGCTGGTGGATCCGGTTTCGCTGCCCTTCCTCGAAAACGCGGTGATCGACTTTTCCGAGGAGCTGATCGGCGCGCGCTTCGTGATCGAGAACCCCAACGCCAGTTCAAGCTGCGGCTGCGGCATCAGCTTTTCCATGTGAGCGGCACCGGCGGCCCAGGCGCTTACCCCCACTTCATCATCTGTGCAAAAAATATCCCCAGGGGGGTGAATGCGCCGTCAGGCGCAAAGGGGGCGCGAGCGCCCCCCTTCGTCGTTTCACACACGCGCTCAGCCCTGCTTCGCGCGCAACGCCGCCCAGGCACCGGTCATCATCAGCGCCGCCATCACCGACTTGACCGCATCCCCGGCGACAAAGGGCACCATCCCAACCTGCGCCGCACCAGCCAGGTCCAGCGGCGTCAGCGCCGAGAGCCACAGCACGCCCGGCACATAAAGCGCCGCCGACAGCAGCAGCGCCACCAGCGCGGTGCGCAAGAGCCCGTTTGCCAATCCACGCTCGGCCGCCAGCCCGGCCAGATACGCCAGCGCGACAAAGCCGAACAGGAACCCCGCCGTGGGTCCCATCAGCACCGGCATCCCGCCGCCTGCCACGAACACCGGCAGACCCAGCGCACCCTTGGTCAGATAGGTCATGACCGCTGCCGCCCCCAGCTTCGAGCCCAGCCCGAACCCGACGATCAGCACCGCCAGCGTCTGCAGCGACATCGGCACCGGCCACATCGGCACCGACAGCCGCGCGCCCAGGATGATCAGCATCGAACCCGCCAGGATCATCACCCCCTTGCGGAACATGGTTTCGGTGCCGCCCATGGCGTGCACAAGTGTCCGGGAACCGTTCACGGTCAGACCCTCCGTTGATTGACCTCTCGCGCGCTTATCCGATGCCGCGCCCGCCCGGGTCAAGGGCTTCCGCGCCGCGCGGGCTCTTGCGCGGGCCACGGATGGGTGGCAAAGGACCGCCATGAACAGCGATGATGAAAAGGCAGGCGCCCCAGACGCGCGCAATTCGCGAGTCGCGCTGGTCACCGGCGCCTCGCGCGGGCTGGGCGCCGCGCTGGCCGAGGCGCTGGCGGCGGACGGCTGGCATGTGGTCGCCGTGGCCCGCACCTCCGGCGCGCTCGAGGAACTCGACGACCGGATCCAGGCCGCGGGCGGTCGCGCCACGCTCGCGCCCATGGACATCACGGTCGAGGATGCCATGCGCCACCTCTGCCGCCAGATCCATGACCGCTGGGGCGGGATCGGGCTCTGGGCGCACACGGCGATCCATGCCCCGCCGCTGTCGCCCGCGGGCCACATCGGCGGGCGCGATCTGGACCGGACGCTGGCGATCAATGTGCGGGCCACGGCGTCGCTCATCGGGCTGGTGGAGCCGCTCCTGAAACTGACCGCGACCAGGTTGGAAGCCACGCGCCCAACGGCACTGTTCTTCGACGACCCGGTGGCAGGGAGCAAGTTCCACGGCCTCTACGGGGCCTCCAAGGCCGCGCAGATGGCGCTGGCCCGCAGCTGGCAGGCCGAGAATGCGAAATACGGGGCGCGCGTGCTGATCCATACCCCCGCACCCATGCCCACCGCGCTACGCGCCCGCTTCGCCCCGGGGCTTGACCGCAGCAGCCTCTCCCCCTGCAGGGACGAGGCCGCAAGGGTTCTGGCCGCGCTGCGGTGTGACTGAACTCAGCCCATCCGGCCCCTCGCCCTACAGGGGCGTGGGGCTGCATGGTTCGGACGCGCAAGGAGTAGGCAGCGGCGGGCCTTACAGCCCGATCTCGCCACCCGGCACGGACGCATTGGACAACAGCCCGAAGACATAGGCCGCGACCGAGCGGAAGCAGACAAGCGTCACCTCTCCGTCGCCCGACCGCCAGAGCGCCACCGCCACCTGCGCCGCCCGCGTGCGCCGGATTTCGCCCGGCTCCAGCCGCGCGAAATCCACCGGACACAGCTTCATCAGCGCCGCATCCACGGCCCCCCCTGCGACCGTGAACACCGCCCGTGCGTCCGACACCTCGGCAACCGTGGCGAATTCCCCGGCCAGCGCCCCCGCCAGCCGCTCGGCCACGGCCGGGGCCTCGGCATGGGGCACCATCACCAGCAACTCGTCCGGCGACATCCAGGCCACGGCGGTCTCGCCCT
>SKMI01000028.1 GCA_007121115.1 Paracoccaceae bacterium
GTCGCCATGGCTCCAGCCCAGCCGCGCCAGATAGTTGCGCAAGGCGGCGGCCGGATAGCCCATCGCCTGATACTCCTCGACCCCCAGCGCGCCGTGGCGCTTGCTCAGTTTCTTGCCGTCGGGGCCGTGGATCAGCGGGATATGCGCCCAGACCGGGACCTCCCAGCCCATGGCGTGGTAGACCAGCATCTGCCGCGCGGCGTTGTTCAGGTGATCGTCGCCCCGGATCACATGGGTCACGCCCATGTCGTGGTCATCCACCACCACTGCCAGCATGTAGGTCGGCGTCCCGTCCGAGCGCAGGACGATCATGTCGTCCAGCTGATCGTTGCGGATGCGCACATCGCCTTGCACCGCGTCGGCGATCACTGTCTCGCCCGCCAGCGGCGCCTTGACGCGGATGGCATACGGCGCATCGGGGTGGGTGGCCGGGTCGGCATCGCGCCAGGGCGAGCGGTAAAGGGTAGAGCGCCCCTCGGCCCGCGCGGCCTCGCGGAACGACTCGATCTCCTCGGGCGTGGCGAAGCATTTGTAGGCCGCGCCGCGCGCCAGCATGTCGCGTGCCACCTCGGCGTGGCGGTCGGCGCGGGCGGATTGGCTGATCGCCTCGCCGTCCCAGTCCAGACCCAGCCAGCGCAGGCCGGTGAGGATCTTCTCGGTTGCCTCGGGGGTGGAGCGGGCGCGGTCGGTATCCTCGATCCGCAGCAGGAACTTGCCCCCTCGCCCGCGCGCGTAAAGCCAGTTGAACAGCGCCGTGCGCGCGCCGCCGATATGCAGGAACCCGGTGGGCGAGGGCGCGAAACGGGTCACGACCGGGCGGGGGGCGGGCTCTGGCATCGGTGGCTTTAACCTTTTCGTAACCAAGATTGGCGTCTGATGATCGGGCAGGTAGCGGCATCTGCGCTGTCTCGGGGTGTCTTAGGGTTTCGCATTGGGGGTGACAAGAGTGCGGGGGGGGCGAGCATTCGCGCAGGCCCCGGCCGAGGGGTTGGTGGCACAGTGGCCGCCGGGCGGGCTGTCGCTGCCGTGGGTGGCGGAGTTGCGCGGGCGGCTGTTCCTGTTTGTCCCGGTGCTGCTGGCCTGCGGGATCGGGGCCTATTTCGCGCTCCCGCGCGACCCCACGCCACCCGAATGGGCCGCGCTGGGGGTGGCGGTGGCGCTGCTGGCGCTGGCCGCCCGCCTGCTGCCCGAAGATGCCGCGCCGCTCGCACTGGCGCTGGCGTTTCTGGGCGCGGGGGCGGGGCTGGCGGGGCTGCGCGCGCACATGGTCGCCGCGCCGGTGCTAGGCTGGCACTATTACGGCGCGATCGAGGGGCGGGTGGTGGTCATCGACCGCTCGGGCAGCGATGCGGTGCGGCTGACGCTGGATCAGGTGGTGCTGGAACGCATCAGTCCCGGACGCACGCCGGAGCGGGTGCGCGTGTCGCTCCATGGGCAACAGGGGTTCATCGACCCGGAACCGGGGCTGCGGGTGATCCTGACCGGGCACCTTTCGCCCCCCAATGCGCCCTCGGAACCCGGCGGCTTCGATTTTCGCCGCCACGCCTGGTTCGAGCGGCTGGGCGCGGTGGGCTACACTCGCACCCCGGTCCTGGCGCTGGCCCCGGCCGAGGAGGGGCGCGCGGGGCTGGCGATCCACCGGCTGCGGATGCAGATCTCGGCCGCCGTGCAGCGCGAGTTGCCGGGCGACACCGGCGCCTTTGCCGCCGCCATCCTGACCGGCGACCGTTCGGCCATCAGCCGTGAACGCCTCCAGCATCTGCGCGATTCGAACCTGGCGCATCTGCTGGCGATTTCAGGGCTGCATATGGGGCTGCTGACCGGCGTGGTCTTCGGCGCGCTGCGGCTGGCGTTTGCGCTGATCCCGCCGCTGGCGCTGCGCCTGCCCACGCGCAAGCTGGCCGCCGTGGGCGCGCTGGGGGCGGGAGCGTTCTATCTGGCGCTCTCGGGCGGGAATGTGGCCACCGAACGGGCGTTTACCATGGTGGCGGTGATGCTGTTGGCGGTGCTCCTGGACCGGCGCGCGATCTCACTCCGCTCGGTCGCCATCGCCGCCACGCTGATCCTGTGCCTGCGCCCCGAGGCGCTGCTGTCCGCGGGCTTCCAGATGTCCTTTGCCGCCACCGTGGCGCTGGTCGCCGTGTTTCGCGCCTTCCGCGAGGAGCGGGAGTGGCGCGCGAAGCTGCCACGCTGGGTGATGCCGGTGGTGACGCTGACCATCTGTTCGGTGGTCGCCGGGCTGGCGACCGCGCCGGTGGCGGCGGCGCATTTCCACCGGGTGTCGGAATACGGGCTGCTGGCGAACCTGCTGGCGGTGCCGCTGATGGGGTCCTTGATCATGCCCGCGGCGGTGCTGGCGGCGGTGCTGGCGCCATTCGGGCAGGCCTGGGTCGGGCTGTGGCTCATGGATCTTGGCACGCGCTGGATCCTGGCGGTGGCGGGTTGGGTCGCGGGGCTGGAGGGCGCGGTGGTGCCGGTGCCCGCCGCGCCCGTCTGGGCGCTGCCGCTGATGGCGCTGGGGGCGCTGGTGGTGATCGTCCTGCCGGGGCGGGCGCGGCTGGCGGGGGTGGCTGTCTGCGCGCTGGCGGTGCCGGGCTGGGCGGTGGCGCCACGCCCGGCGGTGCTGATCTCGGGCGATGCGGCGCTGGTGGGGGTGATGACGGATGCGGGCCGGGTGCTGTCGCAACCACGCTCGGCGGGCTATGCGGCGGCGAACTGGCTGGCCGCCGATGGGGATGGGGCGGCGCAGGAGGAGGCCTTCGCGCGCCGCTTCACCGAAGATGATCGTGGCGCGGTGCTGCTGCGGTCCGGGGCGACGGAGTTCGTCCACCTCTCGGGCCGCGGCGCACGGGACGCGCTGGACGGGGCCTGCCTGCCGGGACGGGTGGTGGTGATCACCGTGGACCCCGAAGAGCGCCCGACCGACTGCACTGTCCTCTCCCCGCAGGACCTGCGCGCCAGCGGCGCGCTGGCCTTTCACCCCCGCCGCGACGGTTCCCTGCGGCAG
Organism: Paracoccaceae bacterium; assembly: GCA_007121115.1. GTDB lineage: Bacteria > Pseudomonadota > Alphaproteobacteria > Rhodobacterales > Rhodobacteraceae > Rhabdonatronobacter. The sequence continues at coordinate 3,008 of SKMI01000028.1, forward strand.
GTCAGCGTGGCCGAGGTGGCGGGCGCGCGGCTCTGGACCCGGCGGCGCTGAGATCGGGCTCCGGGTGCCGCCCGTTGCGCCGCGAAAAGCGCCCTCGGGCCGCGCCCACCCACCCGCCCCTGCACGCCCCGAGGGCGCTTGCCCCTGACGGGGTCAGGGGCGGGTCTTGCGCAGGTGAAACGCTCAGCCAGAGGGCGCATCCCGCCCCCGCGCCCGGCGGCAGCGCTCCGAGCAATAGCGCACGGCGTCCCAGTCGCGCGCCCATTTCCGCCGCCAGGCGAAGGGCCGCCCGCAGGTGGTGCAGACCTTGGTGGGCAGGTCGCTCTTGCGATACCGGGGCATCGCGGATTCGGCCTTCCGGCGCCGGGCCATGGCTACATCACCGCCTGATCGCCGGTTTCCTTGACCGCCTCCATCACCACATGGGTGGAGGTGGACATCACATGCGGCAGTTCCGAGATATATTCCGCCAGCACCCGGCGATAGCCGGTGATGTCGCGCGAGCGCACCTTCAACAGGTAGTCGAAGGCCCCGGCGATCAGGTGGCATTCCTCGATCTCGGGCACCTGCCGGATGGCGGCGCCGAAGGCCTCCAGCGCGGCCTCGCGCGTGTCCGACAGCTTCACCTCGACAAAGGCCACATGCGCGGCGTCGATCCGGCGCGGGTCGATCAGCGCGCGGTAGCCGGTGATCACGCCCTCGGCCTCCATCCGTTTCAGCCGTGCCTGGGTGGGCGACTTGGACAGCCCGATGCGGCGGGCCAGTTCCGTCACCGACATGCGCCCGTCCACCGAGAGCGCGCGCAGGATCGACAGATCGAACTGATCCAGAGCGGGGCGGTCTTTTGGCATGGCGAAATCCGGGATTTTGATCGTCTGTCCTGCCAGATAGCAGCATATCGGGAAGAAAGAAACGTGCATTGGCGTTATACTGGACATAATGCACTCCCGAAAGGAGGGAATGATGCCACAGACCGATCTGCCGCCCCTGCCGCGCGCCATCACCCATGACGATCTGGCCGACGAGGCCGCGATCCTGCGCGACGCCACCGCCACCGCCGCGCTGGACGGCCCGGCGCGCGCGGCGATCACCGAGGCCGCTGCCGACTATGTGCGCCGCATCCGCTCCGCGTCCAGTCCCGGGCTGATGGAGGTGTTTCTGGCCGAATACGGCCTGTCGACCGAGGAAGGGATCGCGCTGATGTGCCTGGCCGAGGCGCTTCTGCGCGTACCCGACGCGGGCACCATGGATGCGCTGATCGAGGACAAGATCGCGCCCTCGGATTGGGGCAGGCATCTGGGGCATTCGTCGTCCTCGCTGGTCAATGCATCGACCTGGGCGCTGATGCTCACGGGCCGGGTGCTGGAAGACCGCGAGCCGGGGGTGGCGGGCCACCTGCGCGCCGCCGTCAAGCGGCTGGGCGAGCCGGTGATCCGCACCGCCGTGGGCCGTGCCATGAAGGAGATGGGCCGCCAGTTCGTCCTGGGCGAGACCATCGGCGCCGCCATGAAGCGCGCCAGGGGCATGGAGGCGAAGGGCTACACCTACAGCTATGACATGCTGGGCGAGGCCGCGCGCACCGACGCCGACGCGCAGCGCTATTTCGATGCCTATGCGCAGGCGATCAAGGCCATCGGCACCGCCGCCAACTCCAGGGACATTCGCGACAATCCGGGCATCTCGGTCAAGCTGTCGGCGCTGCATCCGCGCTACGAGGTCGCGCAGCGCGCCCGCGTGATGGACGAACTGGTGCCGCGCCTGCGCGAACTGGCGCGCATGGCGGCGCGCCTGGGGATGGGTCTGAACGTGGACGCGGAAGA
>SKMI01000270.1 GCA_007121115.1 Paracoccaceae bacterium
AGGGCGCTGTGCGGCGCCAGGGCGCCGCACGGGTCCTACCCTCCGTAGCGGGCCACGAAATGCGTGAGGATCTGCCCAGAGGCTTCGGTCGCCACGTCGCGGCAGGCGTCGGTGAGTTCCTGCGCCTGTTCGGGCGGGAAATACCCCTTGTCGCGATAGATGCGGATGCGGAGCGCGAAGCTGGTGCCATCGGCTTCGGGGTGGAACTGGGTGGCGTAGACGTTACTGCCATGGCGGATCATCTGGTAGGGGCAGCGGGGCCCCTCCAGCAGATGCACGCAGCCCGCGGGCAGATCGTCCAGCGCTTCCTTGTGGCCGACGAGTATGTGGAAGCGCTCGGGCAGATCGGCCAGCAGCGGGTCGGCGGCGCCGTCGGGCGTGCGTGTGGCCTCGGTCGGGCTGACCGGTTCGCCATACTGTGTCTTGGAGACCGGCGCGCCAAGGTGGTGGCCGAGGATCCCGATGCCGTAGCAGCAGCCCATGAAGGGGAAATCCCGCGCCGTGACCTGCGGCATCAGCGACAGGATCGTCGCCTCGATCCGCGCTTCCAGCGGGCTGCGGCTTTCGGGCGGGTCGCTGACGCAGCCGGGGCCGCCGCCGACGATGATCCCGGCGTAATCGTCCAGCGACAGGTCGGGGGGCAGGGGGGCCTGGTCCAGTCGGATACGGTGCGCACGCTCTGGCGCCAGCTGCCCGCGCCGCAGCATGGCGGCGAATTCCTCGTCCGCGGCTTCGGTCTCGGGGCGCAATTGCAGGATCAGGAAGGGCTTCAAGGGCGCCACTCCCGCGCCGCCCCGCGCCTGCGCGCGCGCAGGCGCGCCGGAAGGTGCCGAGCGCACCCCGTGGGGGCGCTTCCCCGCCGGACCTGCGAACCCGTATCATGAACCATGGCGCGACCCTGCCCGTTGACAATGCAAGGTTCATATAACGAGCGCCCGGTCCTTGCCACAAGCACCTGACATGCTGGCCCAGACGTGACGGCCCTTGCGCATTTAATTGTCTGCCGCCATGTCCTATACTCAGGCGGATTTGAGCAGCGAGGATACCCCATGACCGGCGCAGGCATCCAGCGCACCAGCTTCGCGCTGCTCGTGGCGCTCGTTGTCTATGTAGCGTTTTTCGGAGGCTGAGATGGCGCGGCGTTTCGGCGGCAAATACAGCCCCGGTGGACCCCCGGACGGTGGCGACCGGGCGCCGGTGCAGCGTCACCGGGTGCATCCGGTGGGCGCGCGGGTGAACCTGCTGTTTGTGCTGCCCTTCATTTTTGCCGCCCGCGCATTCTTTCAGGACCCAGCGGGACTGGCCCTGAACCTTGGCGTCTTTGCGCTGCTGATGCTGGCGGCCTGGCTCACGCGCGAGGGGGTGCTGGCACAGCACGCCTATGACAGCCGCGAGGTCGCGCGCCGCCCGGCGATCCCGCGCAAGATCTTCGGCTCCGTGCTCACCGGGGTGGCGCTTGGCGCCGCCGCCTTGGGGGGCGGCCTTGTCGCGGCGCTGCTGCTGGGGGGCTTGGGCGCGGCGCTGCATTTCGGGGCCTTTGGCCCCGATCCGCTGCGCGACAAGTCCATCGAAGGCGTGGACGATTTCCAGACCGACCGTGCTGCCCGCGCCGTGGCCGAGGCCGAATCGCATCTGGAAGAGATGCGGCGCACCATCCGTGACAGCGGCGAGCGGGCACTCGTGGCGCGGGTCGAGGCGTTCGGTGCCAACGTCCGTGCGCTCTTTCGCGCGATCGAGGATGACCCGCGCCGCCTGAGCACGGCACGGAGGTACCTGGGCGTCTATCTGCAGGGTGCGCGCGACGCCACGGCCAAGTTCACCGAGCTTTACGCCCGCACCCGCGACGCCGACGCAAGGCGCGACTACGAGGCGCTGCTTGATGATCTGGAAGGCCGTTTTGCCCTGCGCCGCGAGCGGCTGCTGAACGACGACCGCCAGGCGCTGGAGATCGAAATTGACGTGCTGCGCGAACGCCTTGCGCGCGAGGGGCTGCGCCCAGAGACCGAACAGTGATGACCGAACCGCGGTGACCTGCAGCGCGCCCCGCGCCCGGCCGCAACCGAGTTGAACCCCAGGGAGGACCGACCATGTCCGACACCGTCCGCCAGAAGGCCGCCGAACTGACCCCCGACATCGAGGCCGTGGCCGCCAACGCACTGCCAGCCCCGGCGGATGATCTGCCCGGACTGGAAAGCCCCAAGGCCGAGGCGATCAAGACCCGGATGGCCGAAATCGACATCGCCAACAGCGGCTCGGTCATCGGCTTCGGCGCCGGGGCGCAGATGGAGTTGCAGCAGATCAGCCAGTCCATGCTTTCGGACGTCAAGAACAAGGACCTGGGCCCCGCCGGGGACAGCCTGCGCGACATGGTGACCACCATTCGCGGCTTCGCGGTCGATGAGCTGGACACGCGGCGCAAGCGCAGCTGGTGGGAGCGGCTGACCGGGCGTGCCGCACCCATGGCGAATTTCATGGCCAAGTATGAAACCGTGCAGGACCAGATCGACCGGATCACCGACACGCTGCTGGGCCATGAAACGCGGCTTCTGAAGGACATCAAGGCGCTGGACCTGCTCTATGAAAAGACGCTGGAATTCTACGACGAACTGGCGCTCTACATCGCCGCCGGAGAGACCAAGCTGAAGAAGCTCGATGCCGAGACGATCCCCGCCAAGGAGGCCGAGGTCGAGGCCGCGTCCGAGAATGACAAGGTCATGATGGCGCAGGAATTGCGCGACCTGCGCGCCGTGCGCGATGATCTGGAACGCCGCGTGCATGACCTGCGGCTGACCCGGCAGGTCACCATGCAGAGCCTTCCCTCGATCCGGCTGGTGCAGGAAAACGACAAGTCGCTGGTCACGCGGATCAACTCGACGCTGGTGAACACCGTGCCGCTCTGGGAAACCCAGCTGGCGCAGGCGCTGACCATCCAGCGCTCCAAGGAGGCGGCGGAGGCGGTGCGCGAGGCGGGCGACCTGACCAACGAACTTCTGACCCGCAATGCCGAGAACCTGCGCGACGCGAACCGCACCGTCCGCGAGGAGGTGGAGCGCGGGGTCTTCGACATCGAGGCGGTCAAGAAGGCCAACGACACGCTGATCGCCACCATCGAGGACAGCCTTCAGATCGCCGACGAAGGCCGCAAGCGCCGCGCCGAAGCCGAAGGGGAACTGACCAAGATGGAGGCGGAGTTGCGCGATTCTCTCGCCTCGGCCAAGGCCCGCGCGGACGATCCCGCCCGCAATCCCGCCAATACCGAGACCGGGGGCGGCTGACCGTGCCGGCCCGGCGCCTGCCCCTGATCCAGCGCGTCCGGGGTTTGCGCCGGGCGCTTGTCCTCGGCACTCTGGCGCTGGCCGTCGGCGGCTGCCAGTTGTCGCTGCCCGAGGCCGAGGCCCCCACTGAAGCCGCCGCCCCGGCGCCGCGCCCGCAGCCCGCGCTGCCCGAGCCGAGCGCGACCGAAGACGGCACCGTCGCCCGCTACTTCGCCCGGATCGAGGCGCAGCGCCGCGCGCAAGGGCTCTTGCGGACCGATGTCGACGCGTCGGATGCGCCCTTCACGGCCAACGATCTGGTGGAAAACTTCGTCCGCATCGCGCTTTATGACGAATACCAGATGGTCGGCGGGCGCCCGGTAGCCCGCCAGACGCCCTCGACCCTGCGCCGCTGGCGGGAGCCGGTGCGGATGCGGCTGGAGTTCGGCGCCTCGGTCCCCCCGGAGGTGCGCGATCAGGACCGGCGCGAGGTCGCCGCGCTCGCCACTCGGCTGGGGCGGCTGACCGGGCACCCGGTCTCGCTGAGTCGCGGGTCGGGCAATTTCCATGTTCTCGTGCTGTCCGAAGCCGAGCGCCGCGCCATCGGCCCGCGCCTCCGCGAACTGGTGCCGGGGATTGACGATGCCACCGTGCGGATCGTCACCAACATGCCGCTCGAGACCTTCTGCCTGGCGCTGGCGTTTTCGCGCGGGGGCGACGATGTCTACACCGACGCCATCACCGTGATCCGCGCCGAACACCCGGACCTGACGCGCCGGGCCTGCTACCATGAGGAGTTGGCCCAGGCGATGGGTCTGCCCAACGACAGCCTGCAGGCGCGCCCGTCGATCTTCAACGATGACGCCGAATTCGCGCTGCTGACCCCGCATGACGAGATGCTGCTGCGCATCCTCTACGACCGCCGCCTGCGCCCCGGCCTGCGCGAGGCCGAAGCCCGCCCCATCGTCCGTCAGATCGCGGCCGAGTTGATAGGCGCGGAAAGCTGAGCTTTGCCGGAGCTGCTGCGTCCAGAAACCTCTGAGTTCTTTGCAAGTTTCTTGCTTGCGGGCTTTGTCATGCTGTCCGTGCGTTCACGCTTCGTGCCGATCCAGCGCCCGCGCCCTTCCGAAGCGATACTTGATGCGGTGGTTCTAAGCCTGATCAATCAGGGGAACATCTGATCAACGGCTTCGGCTTCACCGAGATAGCCCGGAGAGCGCGGGACCGGGATCGAATGTTCTCCACCCCATAAGCTATCGTTTTAATTGACATGGCTGATGATTTGAATCGCCATCCGGTGCAGACGCGACTGGCAGCGAAACACGCGCAAAGGCGCCAACATATCCCAGGTTCGGATTTTTCGCGGCCAGAACCGGACCCCAGCGTTTTTGGCCTTCCTGAGCGGGGTGCCAAAATGTAAGCGAGGCCCATCACGTTGACATAGCGGCGTTTTTAGAATCCGTGTTGGAG
>SKMI01000039.1 GCA_007121115.1 Paracoccaceae bacterium
CGGCCCGAGTGCTTGCCCATCACCAGATTGGTGGCCTGCAGCCCGATATCCTCGGGGCGCATGATCTCGAAGGTCTCGGCGTTCTTCAGCACCCCGTCCTGATGGATGCCGGATTCATGGGCAAAGGCGTTCTTGCCCACCACCGCCTTGTTGAACTGCACTGGAAAGCCGGAAACGGCGGCCACCAGGCGCGAGATGTTCATGATCTTGGTGCTGTCGATGCCCGTCGCGTAGGGCAGGATGTCATTGCGCACCTTGAGCGCCATCACCACCTCTTCCAGCGCGGTGTTGCCCGCACGCTCGCCCAGCCCGTTGATGGTGCATTCGATCTGCCGCGCGCCGGCCTCCACCGCCGCCAGCGCGTTCGCGGTCGCCATGCCCAGATCGTTGTGGCAATGGGTGGCGAAGGTGATTTCATCCGCCCCCGGCACCCGCTCGCGCAGCATGGCGATGATTTCGGCCGATTCGCGGGGGTAAGTGTAGCCCACGGTATCGGGGATGTTGATGGTGGTCGCGCCCGCCTTGATCGCGGTTTCCACCACCCGGCACAGGTAGTCGCGTTCGGTGCGCGTGGCGTCCATGGGCGACCATTGCACATTGTCGCACAGGTTGCGGGCGTGGGTCACGGTGTCATGGATGCGCTGGACCATGCCGTCGGGGTCCAGATTGGTGATCTCGCGGTGCAGCGGAGAGGTGCCGATGAAGGTGTGGATGCGCGGGCTCTTCGCCTCGCGGATCGCCTCCCAGCAGCGGTCGATGTCGCCGTAGTTGGCGCGGGCCAGCCCGCAGATGGTGGCCTGCCGGGCCAGCCGCGCGATCTCGCGCACCGCCTCGAAATCGCCGTCCGAGGCGATGGGAAACCCGGCTTCGATGATATCGACGCCCATCTCGTCCAGAAGCTGGGCGATCTCCATCTTCTCGGCGTGGCTCATGGTGGCGCCGGGGGATTGCTCGCCGTCGCGCAGGGTGGTGTCGAAGATCAGGACGCGGTCCTGTTCGGTGGGGGTGGTGGTCATGGTGGTATCCTCGGTGTCCTCGGGCCGAAAGGCGGTTCCGGGCGCTGGTCACCTCCGAGCGGTCGCGCCCGAGGGCACGCTCAGAGGCGGCTAAGGAGGAAAATCCGGCGCCCCCGGCGCATGGCTGCGCAGGGGGCGGGGGCGATATGTCCGGGCCGGTTCATGCGCGCAATAATACGCCCCGGGCCGGAAATGAAAAGAGCGAAAAAAGAGCGGATGAGAGCCTCGAGGCGCGAGCCATGGCCATGATTATCTTCCGCGCCGTCACCCAGCCACCACCTCCGCCGCCCTCCGCCCCAACTCGTCAGCGCATTTCGCGCCCCGCCCGCAGCCCGCCACGGCCACCGCCAGCCGCGGCCCCAGCCGTCGTATCGCGGGGCGGTCCTCGGGGGTGAAGACGGTGACGCAGGGCTCCACATGCATCGCGGATGTGTCCAGCGCCGGCATCAGCCCTTCGATCAGGCGCCGCAGCTGGTCGCCGACGGTAGCCGAGCCGCCGCTGCGGAACCAGTCGCCCACGGCCTCAGGTGTCTCCAGCCGCGTGTCCTCGGGGTCGCCGCCGATCTTGACGTAAAGCCGCCCGTCCGGGTAGCGGATGGGCGGCAGGAGGTAGGGCACGTCGCCTGCGGGCGTGCGATAGACCAGCGTGGGCATGTCGCCCAGCCCCGCATCCGGCGCCTGCGCGAAGAAGGCGATGGTCCGCGCGTAGACCGCCAGCGGCAGGGGCGCGGGCAGCAGTGTGTTGGCCCAGCCGCCATTGGCCACCAGCACCCGGTTGGCGGTAACGTCGCCCGCGTCGGTGATCACGCGCGCGTGCTTGCCGGAGGTCTCCAGCCGCAGGGCGGTGGCCTCCATCACCTCGGCCCCGGCGCGGCGCGCGGACTCGGTCTGGGCAGCGACCATGCGGCGGGGGTTGACGTGGCCCGCGCCGCGCGGCTCGTAACGTGCCTCGATGCCCTCGGGAAAGGCGAAGCAGGGGAAGCGCGCGGCCAACGCAGCGCCGGTGAGGGTTTCGGCCGCGATCCCCGCCTCGGCCTGCACGGCAGCCACGCTGCGCATGAACTCGCCGTCCGCGGGCCCCGCGATCAGGGCGCCGGACTCGGTGAAGAAATCGATGCCGCTTTCGGCCTCGATCTCGGCGTAGCGGGCGATGGAGGCGCGGCTGACCGCGCTCCAGAACGGGTCCGGGTCCAGCGCGCGGGTGATCCGGCCTTCATCCCAGTGGCTGGCGAAGACGCCCTTGTGCGTGCCCTTGTCGGCGGGTTCCCCGGGGCCGATCAGCACCACCCCGTGCCCCGCGCGCGCCAGATGCCGCGCCGCCGCCGATCCGATGGGCCCGCGCCCGATTACCGCGATGGTCATGCCCGCTTCCCTGTTGCAAGCCGCTCCACGCGACGATACCGACCTGCGCGGGATTGGAAAGGGGCGCCATGGCAGGGACCGAGATTGCCGTGATCGGCGGCGGCGTGGTGGGGCTTTCGGTGGCGCTGCGGCTGGCGGATGCGGGGCGCGACGTGACGTTGGTGGCCCCGGAGGACGCGGGCGACGGCGCGTCGAGCGGCAACGCGGGCGTGATCGCCGATTACGCCGTGCTGCCCGTGGGCACGCCCGAGGTGCTGCGCGCGCTGCCGTCACTGCTGTTCGACCGCCTCAGCCCGCTGGCGATCCGGCGCTCGGCTGTCGTTTCGCTGCTGCCTTGGCTGGCCCGCTTCGCCGCCCAGTCGCTGCCCGGCCCGGCGCGCCGCAATGCCCGCGCCATCGCCGCACTTCTGGCCGAGGCCGCACCCGAATGGCGGGCGCAGGCCGACCGGATCGGCGCGCGCGACCTGCTGCGGCAGCGCGGCTCGCTGTATCTCTATGAGCGGGCGTCGGAGGTTTCGGACAGCACGCTGGACTGGCAGCGCAGCCTGGGCGTGACGGTGGAGCGGATCAGCCGCGACGAACTTGGCCAGCTGGAGCCCGGCCTGCCCAGCGATGTGGGCGTGGGGGCGGCGTTCTTTCCGCAGACCATGACCGTGGCCGACCCTGGCGCGCTGATGCAGCGGTTGGCGGCGGCGGTGGCGGGGGCCGACGTTGTGCGGGTGCCCGCGCGGGTGACGGCGCTGGAGGCAGGGGCCGGAGCCGTGACGCTGCGCTGCGATGATGGCACTGCGCTGCGCGCGGCCCGCGCGGTAGTGGCCGCCGGGGCCTGGTCCCGCCCGTTGGCGCGCATGGCTGGGGATCGTGTGCCGCTGGACACCGAGCGCGGGTATCACATCGAATTCGACATGGGCGACCAGCCGCTCACCCGCCAGATGACGCCGGTGGCGCGGGGCTTCTACTTCTGCCCCATGGCTGGGCGGCTGCGTGTAGCGGGGACGGTGGAGCTGGGCGGGCTGACCGCGCCACCCTCGCCACACCGGGTCCGGGTGCTGGAGGAGGGCGCGCGGGCGGTGCTGCCGGACCTGCCGGAGGTGACGCGGCACTGGATGGGCTTCCGCCCCTCGCTGCCCGATTCGGTCCCGGTGATCGGCGCGAGGCGGGGCGGGGACCGGGTGCTCTACGCCTTCGGCCACGGGCATCTGGGGCTGACGCTGGCCCCGGTGACGGCGCGGATCATTGCCGATCTGGTCGCCGGGCGCGACCCGGGGTTGGCGCTGGCGCCTTACGCGCCAGGGCGGTTCTGGAACACGCCTTTCTGAACCAGCGCGCGCAGGGTCGAGGCAACGACCAGCGCCGCGAATATCCCCGCCGCCACCGCCACGATGCTGGGCCCCGATGGCGTGTCCAGCCGCAAGGACATTTGCAACCCCCCCCAGACCGCCGCGCCGCCGATGCCGATCGCGGTCAGCGCCATCGCCTCGGGCGAGCGCGCCAGCGTGCGCGCGGCGGCGGCGGGGATGATCAGCATGGCCGCGATCAAGAGCGCGCCGATGACCTTGAGCGCCACCGCCACCACCACGGCCAGCGCCAGCGTCAGCACCAGCCGCTCGCGGGCTGGGTCGATCCCGGCGGCATGGGCCAGATCCTCGTTCAGCGTGGCGGTCAGCAGCGCCGACCAGCGCCAGGCCATCAACCCCGCCACCAGCGCCGAACCCGCCACGATCACCCCGAGGTCGGCTCGCGACACGGCCAGGATGTCGCCGAAGAGATACGCCGTCAGGTCCACCCGCACCGTGGGCAGGAACGAGACCGCCACCAGCCCCAGCGCCAGCGCCGAATGCGCCAGCACGCCCAGCGTGGTGTCCATGGCCCAGCCGCGCCCGGCCAAGGTGGAGACCAGCATCGCCATGACCAACGCCACCGCCATGGTACCCGCGAAGATCGAGATCTGGAAGGCCAGCGCCAGCGCCACCCCCAGAATGGCGGCATGGGCGGTCGCATCCCCGAAATATGCCATTCGCCGCCAGACCACGAAGCAGCCCAGCAATCCGGTAGCGACTGCGACAGCCAGTCCCGCCAGCAGGGCACGGATCAAGAAATCATTCAGCATCAGATGGTTGTGACCTTTTCTTGAGATTTCTTATCAGCATCACCATGGGCGCAGCCAGCATCATGGGTGTGATCGTGCTCATGTTGATAAAGTGCAAGCGCACCGCCGGTACCCAAGCCGAAAAGCGCGCGGTATTCCGGCGCGCGCGAGACCACGCTGGGCGCGCCCTGGCAGCAGATGTGCCCGTTGAGGCAGATCACCCGGTCCGAGGCGCTCATCACCACGTGCAG
>SKMI01000235.1 GCA_007121115.1 Paracoccaceae bacterium
AAGGTCGCACCCTCCGCCCCCTGCACGAAAAAGGAGCACATGATGGTGAACGCGATGGCGATGATCAGCGGCCAGTTGCTGTTCAAGAGCCCCATCAGCACGAAGCCGATGGCAATGCCGAACATATAGGCCAGCATCACGAAGCGACGGTTGCCGAAACGGTCGGAGACCAGCCCGCCCATGGGCCGCGCGAAGAGGTTCACGAAGGCAAAGCTTGCGGCGATCATGCCCGCTGCCGCTGCCGTCAGCCCCCAGGTCTCCTCGAAGAACATGGGCAGCATCGACACCACGGCGAGTTCTGCGCCGAAGTTGGCAAAATAGGTGGCGTTCAGCGCCGCAACCGACTTGAAGGGATACCTGTCATCCTCGGGCACGCCCTTCCTGAGGATCGGCACGTTGACCCGGATTGCCTGGACCACCTGGTAGGTCACCACCACGGCGATGGCGAAGTAGCAGGCCGCCGCCGTCATGCCGTCGATGTAGCCCATCAGCTGGATTCGATAGACGAGGATCGACAGGATACCGACCATCGGCACGATGAAGATGCACAGCAGCACCAGCTCGCCCCAGCTCGACACTTCCAGCGCCGAAGCCTTGCGCGGCTTCTTGTGGGTGTCGGCGGTGGGGCCGTCGGTGATGGCGAACCAGTAGAAGACACCATAGGCCGCCATGACCACGCCCGAGGTGGCAATCGCCCAGCGCCAGCCGTCCTCGCCGCCATAGATGGTCAGCGCTATGGTGGGCAGCGTGATCGCCGCCGCGGCCGACCCGAAATTGCCCCAGCCGGCATAGAACCCTTCGGCGAAACCGATATCGCGCGGGCGGAACCACAGTGCGGTCATGTGGATGCCGACGACGAAGCTCGCCCCGATCGAGGACATGACCAACCGCGAGACAAACAGCACTTCGCGCGTGTCCCCGAAGGCGAAGACAAAGGTCGGCAGCGACATGATCACCAGCAGGACCGAAAACACCCGGCGCGGGCCGAAACGGTCCAGCGCCATGCCCACGATAATCCGCGCAGGGATGGTCAGCGCCACATTGGCGATGGCAAAAAGGCGGATATCGTCGCGCGTCAGCCAGTCGACCGAACGCAGCATGGATGACGCCAGCGGCGCCATGTTGAACCAGACATAGAAGCTGATGAAAAAGGCGATCCATGTCAGGTGGAGGGCCTTTATCTCGGCGTTCTTGAAGCGGAAAATGTCGCTGACCTGCATGTCAGACCTCGAACGTTGGAAATGGGCACGCGCGCTTGGCGTTCAGGATCACTCGGCGTGTGTGGGAATGATCAGCAGCGGACACGGCGCCCGGCGGGCCAGGAATGCGCTGGTCGAGCCGAAGGTCATGTGATCGAACTCCTCGACCAGTGCGTCCAGCCGCTTGGTGATGAAGTTGAAGGGTCCCGCATCGGGCTTGTGGCTGTGCCGCGCCATGACCAGCAGGTCCGGGCTGCGCTCGGTGATGGCGCGCAGGATCATCTTGCGCGCATCGCCTTCGGCGATCAGCACCGCCGTCTCGAACCCGTCGGCCGACAGTTCCCTTGCCGCCGCTTCGGTGCCACTCTTCTGGTCTTCGTATTGCGCAGAAAACAACTCATCGGCGTCCGAGGTCGCGCTGCCGACCGCCTCGACGACGCTGATGAGGGTGACGCGGGGCCGGATCGGCCCGAGCAGGTCACGCACCGCATCCAGAGCGATCCGGGAATTTCGGGAATTGTCATAAGCCAGCATCACATGCATCGGCGTCTCCTTGCGCTTCGGACACGGCTTTGCATGCCCGGATGTCAGGACACAGCCACAGGGTAGCAACGTGAAACTTGATTCAGGTCAAATGGCGCGGCGTCCGGCGGTGCAATCGCGCAGGATTTGTCACCCTTCAAAGGGCCAGAAGGAATACTTTGGCTTGCGAACTCACAAGGGTTGTGTTTCGCTTGTCGGACCTGTCATTGATGATTGATATTCGTCAATCTTTAGCCCCAAGCTAGTCAAGAGTCCCATGCGCCCAGACACCGACCCGAGGATTCGCCGCCTGCACCTGTTCCGCGACATGGCGCAGGCCCATTTCGCGGACCTGATGACGGCGAGTTACGTCCAGCTGTTCCCGCCGGGGCTCGAGATCATCCGGCAGGGTGACCCGGCGGATTTCCTGCACATCGTGCTGGAAGGATCGGTGGAGCTTTTCGGGCAATGGGCGGAGCGGGAATGCACCATGGCGGTGGTGCAACCGGTCTCGACCTTCATCCTCGCCGCCTGCATCCGCGATGCGCCCTATCTGATGGGCGCGCGGACGCTGGAACGCACCCGGCTCATGCTTGTCCCCGCCTCGGACGTGCGCGCGATGTTCCGGCGCGACGGCGAGTTCGCCCTCGCTGTCATTGACGAGCTGGCCGCCTGCTACCGCTCTGTGGTGCGCAGCGCGAAATCGATGAAGCTGCGCAACTCGCGCGAGCGCGTGGCCTCGTATCTGCTGCGTCAGTCGCTGCTGGCCGGGGGCACGCCCTCCTACACGCTTCCGGTGGAGAAACGGCTGCTGGCATCCTACCTCGGCATGACACCGGAAAACCTGTCCCGGACGCTCAAGACGCTCGAGGCGGACGGCGTGAAGATCGACGGTGCGCGCGTCATCATCACCGATCGCGCGAAACTGACGGCCCTTGCAAAGCCAGACCGGCTGATCGACGGACCGGACGCGGTGGCCACCAGCGCCGGCATTGGTCTTCCGCTGTCACGCGAGGGTTCCGGCTGACGGCAAGGCCGTGCGCCGGAGGCTCTGTCCGAACCTGCAGCGCCGAGCGTGTGCACAACCGCGAGGGGCTTCAGGTTTCCGCGCGGGACAGGCCAGGCTGCAAGTGGTCATAAGGTAGATCCAGCCCCTCGCCGCCTGTCGCTGGCGCGGCGGGTGTTGCTGCAGCCGGGCCGATTGCGGACCGGGGCGATTGCGGGCAGGGCCGAGGGCCTCAAGCCCTCTGCCCGGCGATGAAACGCCCAGGCCATGAGATGGGTTGCGCGCCATGCGGGGCGGGCGCTGGCGGCCGCCACAGCGCATCTGCCGCTTGCCCCGTTGCGCGGCAGCCAGCGCGGGCGCCGACGGCTGTCACGGCGCGGCTGCCGCTGTCCCGGCGTTGGCGGGGCCGCTCAACTTGGTTGGGGTCATCCCTTGCGGGACAGTTCCGGACAACGCGACCCTGTGGGTCGGCAAGCCCGACCGCCACAGGCCCGGCCGCCACAGGCCCTTCGCATCACGCCTTTGCGGTGCCGACCGGATGGGCTCACCGCACGATCAGTTCCGCGTGCAGCGCCCCGGCCGCGTTGATGCTGTTGAGAATGTCGATCATCTCGCGCGGGGCAACGCCGAGCGCGTTCAGTCCGGCCACGATCTCGGTCAGCGAGGTGCCGGCGGCAAGTTCGGCCATTGCCGTGGGCGGCGCGTCCTCGATCTCGGTGCGGGTGCGGGGGATCACGATGGTCTCGCCCTCGGCGAAGGGGTTGGGCTGAACCACCGCCGGTTCCTCGGCCACGCGCAGGGTCAGTCCGCCCTGCGCCACCGCGACCCGGCTGATGCGCACATCCGCACCCATCACGATGGTCCCCGAGCGCTGGTCCACCACCACCCGCGCGCGGGTTTGCGGGCGCACGGTCAGATTCTCGATCCGGCTGAGCGCATGGGCGGGCGAGGGGGCGCCAGTGGCGCCCACATCCAGCGCCACGGTCCCGGCATCGAGCATTCGCGCCACGCCGCGCCCGTAGAACGCGTTGATAACGCCCTCTATCTGCGCGGCGGTGGTGAAATCCGGCGCGCGCAGGGCCAGCCGGATGCTGTTCAGGCTGGACAGGGTGAAATCGACCTCACGCTCCACCCGCGCGCCGAGCGGGATGATCCCGGCGGTGGGCACGCCGCGCACCTCGCGCGCCGCCTCGCCCTGGGCGGCGACGCCACCTGCCAGCACCGACCCTTGGGCGACGGCATAGATCTGCCCGTCGGCGCCATTGAGCGGCGTCATCACCAGTGTCCCGCCCAGCAGGCTCGAGGCATCGCCGATGGCCGAGACGGTGACATCCACCCGCCCGCCGGTGCGGGCAAAGGGCGGCAGCGTGGCGGTGACGATCACGGCGGCCACATTGCGCGGGCGGACCTGCTCGCCGGTGACATTCACGCCCAGCCGCTCGAGGATATTGGCCATGATATCCTCGGTGAAGGGCGCGTTGCGGATACCGTCCCCGGTGCCGTCCAGCCCGACCACAAGGCCATAGCCCAAGAGGTCGTTGCCGCGCACCCCGTCGAATTCCACCAGGTCCTTCAGCCGCACATCGGCGACCGCCTGCAGGGGCAGAAGCAGGGTCAAGAGCAGCACGCCAGCCCAGGCGCGCCGAAAACGCCGCGCGGTCATCGCAGGAAACCCGTCAGACTGAGCCGGGCGCTGCGCGCAGCCACGGTATAGAGCGCCTCGAGTCGCGACATCGCCGCCTCCAGCCGGGTCGCGGTTTCATAGGGGTCGGCTTCCAGCAGGTCCGTGAGGGCCGTGTCGAGGGCATGGAGTTCGCTGCGCGCGACAGTCTCGGCCCGGGCGACGCGGGCTTCATCCCGGCCCAGGGTTTCGGCCCGCCCGATAAGCGCATCGCCCGCCGCACCGAGGCGCGCGGCGGCGGCGGCCGTCATGTCGGACCGGGCGCGCAGATCACCGGCGCCGGGGCCCTCCCCGGCCA
>SKMI01000331.1 GCA_007121115.1 Paracoccaceae bacterium
ACCGACCCGCCGGTCCGGCGCCGGGTAGCGCTCCATCCAGCCGCCATCCCCCGCCGCATGCAGATCGCGCATCGGATACAGCGCGATGGGCTCCAGAAACACCACCACGCGGGCCTCCTCGCGCGCCAGCCGCACACATTCGCGCAGCATCATCGCCGCATCCGCGCCGCTGGACGGACAGGCCAGCACAACGCCGGGAATATCGCGGATCACCGCCACCGAGTTGTCGTTGTGGAAATGCCCGCCAAACCCCTTCTGATACCCCAGCCCCGCAATCCGGATCACCATCGGGTTGGCGAACTGTCCGTTCGAGAAGAAGGGCAGGGTCGCCGCCTCGCCGCGCAGCTGATCCTCGGCGTTGTGCAGATAGGCCAGGAACTGGATTTCCGGCACCGGGATGAACCCGTTATGCGCCATTCCGATGGCCAGGCCCAGGATGGACTGTTCGTCCAGCAGCGTGTCGATAACGCGCGCGGGGCCGAAACGGCCATGCAGCTTCTGCGTCACCCCATAGACGCCACCCTTGCGCCCCACGTCCTCGCCCATCAGTGCGATCTCGGGGTGCGCCAGCATCAGGTCGGTCAGCGCCCAATTGATCAGCCGCGCCATGGGCTGCGGGCTGTCCATCGCCTTCAGGTCAGCCCCAAACACCGCTTCGCGCGCCTCTGCCGACGGGCCGTTGGTAGGGCGACACGGGCGCGGCGGCGGGATCAGGCTGGCCATGACCTGCGCGGCGGTTGTCAGCCGTGGCCGCTCGGCGGCCGCATCCGCCACCCGCTCCACCCGCGCGCAGGTGTCGGTATAGATCTCCAGCGCCGTCGCCGGGTCCAGCGCGCCCGAATCGCGCATCAGCCGCACCGAATGCAGGAGCGGGTCATTCGCCTCCTCCGCCTCCACCTCGGCGCGGCTCAGGTAACTCGTGGGCACATCTGCCCCCGCATGCCCGTAAAGCCGCACCGTGCGGATATGCAGGAACGCAGGCTTGCGCCGCCGACGCACATACTCCGCCGCCTCCCGCGCCACCCGGTAGGTGTCATACAGATCCAGCCCGTTGGCGCTGAAATACTTCAGTCCCGGGCGGTCCCGGAATGTCGCTTCGATCCACCCCTGCGGGGTCTTGACGGAAATGCCGATCCCGTTGTCCTCGCAGCAGAACAGGATCGGCATGGGGATCGACTGATACGCGGTCCATTGCGCGGTGTTGAACGCGCCCTGCGCCGTGGAATGATTGGCCGAAGCATCGCCGAAACTGCAATAGACGATGGCATCCTCGGGCAACACCGCATGTTCCGGCCGCGCCCGCTTCGCCGCCCCGATGCTGTAGGCCGCGCCCACCGCCTTGGGCAGGTGCGAGGCGATGGTCGAGGTCTGCGGCGGGATCATCAGCGCGCGCGAGCCCAGCACCTTGTGCCGCCCGCCCGAGGTCGGGTCCTCCGCCGAGCATGCAAAACTCAGCGCCATGTCCCAGGCGATGGTCTGCCCTGGCACCTGATCGGCGCGCGCGATCTGGAAGGCCGCATCGCGGTAATGCAGGAACGCCATGTCCGTGGGCCGCAACGCATGCGCCACCGCCGCCAGCCCCTCATGCCCCGAGGACCCGATGGTGTAGAACCCCGTGCCCGCCTTCTGCATGGCGCGGCTTTTCAGGTCGAGCGCCCGGCTCAGGCATCCGGCGCGGAACAGCCCCACGGCCGAAGCTGCCCGCAAAGGCCCCGCAGGCGCGCGCCCCGGCGGCAGATCCCCCGCTGCCACGCGGCGCAGGAAATTCTCGTGCACGATCTGCGCGCGGTCCATTGGCCCCCCATCCGCTCTCCGCCCAGGGTCATCGCATACGCCGCCCGACCCGGCAAGCCGATCCCGCCGCTGCGCGCGCACCCGCGCGCGCAGCGCGCCCGGCCCAACGGGATGAGCCCCTGCAAGGAGGCGAAGACGGGCGGGAGCCTTCCGTCGCAGCCCAGCCCCTCGCTTGCCCATCGGTGGACCGGCGGCTAGAAACGCAAGGCAGCGCAAGGGGAACGCACCGGAATGGACATCTGCACCACCAAGGCAGCGATCCGCGCCCGCGTGCGCGACTGGCGCGCCGCCGGGCGCCGCGTGGTGCTGGTGCCCACCATGGGCTACCTGCACGCGGGCCACATGGCGCTGGTCGCCCGCGCCCGCGAAGACGCCGGACCCGAGGGCCGCGTCATCGCCTCGATCTTCGTCAACCCGACCCAGTTCGGTCCGACCGAGGATCTGGCCACCTACCCCCGCGACCCCGCGCGAGACACGGGCATGCTGGAGGCCGCCGGGGTGGACGCGGTGTTCATCCCCGAGGTCTCCGAGGTCTACGCCCCCGGTGCGCAGACCATCGTGGAGACCACGGAACTGGCCGGCATCCTGATCGGCAAGCTGCGCCCGGGGCACTTTCGCGGCGTCGCCACCGTGGTCACCAAGCTCTTCAACATCGTCCAGCCCGATACCGCCTGCTTCGGCGAAAAGGACTACCAGCAACTCGCCGTCATCCGCACCATGGCGCGCGATCTGGATATGCCGGTGCGGGTCATCGGCGTGCCCACGGTGCGCGAGCCTGACGGGCTGGCCATGTCATCGCGCAACGTGCGGCTGACGCCCGAGGATCGCGCCGCCGCGCCGGTGTTGAACGCAGCACTCACCGAAGCCGAGGCGCTGGCGCGCGACGGTGTCACCGCATCGCGCCTCCGCTCCCACGTCCGCGCGCGGCTGGAGGCCGAGCCCCGCGCCGATGTGCAATCCGTCGACATCCGCGATGCCGAGACGCTGGCCGCGCTGTCGGGTCCGCTGACCCGCCCGGCGGTGCTGCTGCTGGCGGTGCGTTTCGGCGCTGTCCTGCTGATCGACAACCGTGTTGTCGGCCCGGAATCCAAGGAGGAAACCCCATGAGCACCCAATCCCCTGTCCGCCGCACAACCGTGCCGCAGATCCGTGCCCGCAAGGGCGGCGCGCCGATTGTCTCGCTGACCTCGTATCATGCGCATACGGCAGCGATCGTGGACAAGCATGCGGATTTCATCCTGGTCGGCGACAGTCTGGGCATGGTGATGCACGGGATGGAGAGCACCATCGGCGTGCCACTCGACCTGATGATCATGCACGGCCGCGCCGTGGTGCGGGGAACGCAGCGCGCGCTGATCGTGGTGGACATGCCCTTCGGCACCTACGAGGAATCGCCGAACGTGGCTTTCCGCAACGCCGCCCAGGTGATGAAGGAAACCCAGTGCGGCGCGGTCAAGCTGGAAGGCGGCGCGCGCATGGCCGAAACCATCCGCTTCCTGACCGAACGCGGCATCCCGGTGATGGGCCATATCGGCCTGACGCCACAATCGAGCCACGTCATGGGCGGGTTCAAGACCCAGGGACGCGAGGAAGAAAGCTGGCAAAGCCACATCGACGACGCCCGCGCCGTGGCCGAAGCCGGGGCCTTCGCGCTGGTGGTCGAGGGCGTGGTCGAACCGCTGGCCGACAAGATCACCGCGGCGGTGGACATTCCCACCATCGGCATCGGCGCCTCGGTCAATTGCGACGGGCAGATCCTGGTGCTGGAGGACATGCTGGGCCTGAACCCCTGGGTCCCGAAATTCGTCAAGAAATATGGCGATCTGGGCCCCGCCATCGAACACGCGGTATCGGATTACGCCGAAGAGGTGCGCGCGCGCAGCTTTCCAGGCAAGGATCACGTCTATCGCTGAGCCACGGCGCCCAGCCGAATTGACGGCCTATTTGACGATGTGCTCTTCGCGCACGAACATGTTTTGCCAGGCGCGGTCGATCAGTTCCGGGGTCATCTGCGGCTCGATCCCCTCGAAGGCGCACATGGCCATCATCTGGTCGATCAGGAACACCGGCTGATAGTTGGCATAGACATTGTCGATCTCGGGGTAACGCTCCTGCAGCAGGTGGATCAGGGTTTCCTCGTCCAGCGGCATCCCGCGCTTGCGTGCCACCATCGAGAAGATGCGCAGGAAATCCTGCTGGCTGGGCCCGTCGATCTTGATCTTGAAGAAGATACGCCGCAGCGCCGCCTGGTCGAAGATCTCGTTCGGGTGGAAGTTGGTGGAAAAGATGATCAGCGTGTCGAAGGGCACGATGATCTTTTCGCCCGAATTCAGCGACAGGATGTCGTAATACATCTCCATGGGGACGATCCAGCGGTTGATCAGCGCCTGCGGCGATTCCTCCTGCCGGCCAAGGTCGTCGATGATGAACACCCCGCCCATGGCCTTGAACTGCAGCGGCGCCTGATAGGTGCGCGCCACGCTGTCATAGGTCAGATCCAGCATCGACAGGGTCAGTTCGCCGCCGGTGATGACGGTGGGGCGTTCGCAATAGACATAGCGGTTGTCGAAGCGGTTGCCGGTCTGGCGCAGGAGCGAGGGGTTGTCCTCGGACTCGCGCACCTTGCGGTGCACGGTCGGGTCATAGACGCTCATGATCTGCTCGCCCAGCAGAACGGCGCGCGGCACGTAGATATTGTCGCCCAGCGCGGCGCGGATACCGTTGGCGATGGAGGATTTGCCATTGCCCGGCGGACCGTAGAGCAGCACCGACCGCCCGGCGCTGACCGCAGGGCCCAGCGTCCCCATCAGGTCCGGCGGCAGGATCAGGTCGCCCATGGCGATCTTGAGCTGGCGCCGCGTGATCTGGATGTTGCGGATCGACTGGCGCTTGATCTGTTCCTGATACTGTTCGATCGGCACCGGCATGGCGCCGTAGTATTCCGACTGGCCCAGCGCATCGAGCGCGCGCGCCTTGCCCGTGTCGGTCAACTGGAACGCGGTTTCCGAACTGGCCCCGGCGCCGAGCGTGCCCAGCGCCTCGATAAGCTTTTCCTGCCGGGCCGCGTCGATCAGTTCCAGGGTCTGCGGGATCGGCAGGCACAGCCGGCGCGCGATCTCGGTCAGCTTGGTCATCGAGGTGCGGAACATCGTCTTGAGCACGATGTCGCGCATCATGACATAGGGCAGCCCCGTATCCTCGAGTTGCTTTGGGGTCGGCGGGGCGGTGATGTCGGTGACGGGGCGATTCACGTGGCCTCCTTCCTGCACGGGCGGTGGGCGTCAGGGTTGCGCAACATATGTGTCCATCCGGTTAACGCGGTCTCACGGGGTCAGCCTCCATAGACCGCGGCGATGATCAGGTAGAACAGCAGCGCCGGGCCCAGTGCGAGCCCCATGGGAAACTCGCGCCGTTGCCAGCTTTCCCAGTCCGGGGCGGCGCGGCGCACGGCCGGAACCCGCCGCGCGATCCGGTGCGTGATCAGCGCCATCAGCGCCACGGCGCCCAGAAGCGGCAGAAACAGGCTCAGGTCCCCCAAGGCGATGAACGGTGCCATGGCGGCGGCGAACTTGGCATCGCCCGCGCCGATCATGCCCGTCAGGCTGAACACGAAGCCGATCACCAGCACCACACCCAGATGCAGCCAGCCCCAGAGCCACAAGTTCATCGGCAACGCCAGGAACCCGACCAGCAGATAGACCGCCGCCAGCGCCAGCACGGCCTTGTTCTGGATCTTCATCCATTTCATGTCGCTGAACGCGACCCAGAGGGCGATGGGCAGCACGAAGGGCAGGAACCACAGCGCTGCATATGCCGACAGATGCGTGCTCATCCCGCACTCACATTGCCCTCGAGCGCGCGCAGGGCGCGGGTCGCTTCCTCGAAATGCTGCGGGTGGGTGTCGATCGCCTCGACCAGCAGGCCGCGACCGATGCTTTCGTCGCCCTGCCGGATCGCGGCGATGGCCATGGCGTGCAGCATATGCGCGCGCTCGGTCTGGGTCATGTCCACCAGCGGCAGCGAATACTGGCGCCGGGCGGCGCGGGCCAGGACCAGGTTGGTCTTGGCGGTGAACAGCGTCGGATCATGCTGCAGCGCCCGGGTGAACAGGCGCTCGGCCTCGCGCGCTTCGCCCCGCGTCAGTTGCGAATAGCCCCAGTTGTTCAGCACCCCGGCCGGGCGCGCGGTCAGACCGATGGCGGTTTCATAGAAATGATCCGCGCGGTCCCATTGCTTCCGGTTGTCGGCGATCATCGCTTCCAGCCGGTAGCGGTCAAAGGTTTCATGCGTGGGCGGGATGGCGTTCAGCGTGGCCTCGGCCTGATCCCAGCGATTGTCACGCAACAGCGCATCGGCCAGCATGACGCGATCTTCGTGGGAGGCGTCGGGCATCTCGGCCACCTTGTGCCAGACGGTCACAGCCTCGCCGGGCTGGCCCGCACGCACCAGCGAGCGCGCCAGCCCGCGATGCGCCGAGATCGAGTCCGGGTTGCGGTCGACCACACCGCTGAAATACGCCACCGCCTCGGCCGGGTCGGCCGCGGCGAGCATGATTTCGTGCATGTTTTCCTGATCGATCGCCTGCACGCTGTCGATGGCGCGGCTGACCTCGTCATGGCCGGTGCCGCCGCAACCGGCCAACACCAGACTGCCGCCTGCCAGCAGCGGCACCAGAATCCTGTGGCGCATTTTTGCGTCCTTTATCTGCTCGGCCTCAGGGTGTCGACAGCAGCAGGTATTGACCCGTTCCGCGCCGCACCAGCGAAAAACCGCTTTCCTCGGAAACAGAATAACCCGTTTCTTCTGATTTTGCGATAGCGCGGCGCAAATTTTCGCGGATGTCGTCGGAGCGGCCACTGTCCTGGGCAAAGGCCGCGCGGAAGTAATGCGCAGCTTCGGCCCAGCGGCCCTGTTCGGCCAGCACCACGCCCAGATTGTTGAGCGCCGGGACAAAGGTTTCATCGGCTTCCAGCGCGCGGCGCAGCATCTGTTCGGACTGGCCCAGCCGCCCCAGCCGCAGGTTTGCAGACCCCACGGCGGACAGCACATCGACATTCACGCCATCGGCGGCGGCGCTGCGGTAATAGGCGCGCAGCGCAAGGTCGTATTCGCCCGCCGCCATGAGCCGGTGGCCGACCTCCAGCCCGTCCACGGCATCGCGCACCTGTGCTGTGCCGTCCGGGGCGGCGGGACCGGTGAAGCCCCAGTCCGACCCCGGTGACCCCGGCGCACAGGCAGCAGCCACTGCGGCGAGCAACAGGGCCGGAACGTGTCGCGGCATCAACCTCCCCCAAGACCGCCCCCAAGGACATCCGAGATACCGACAACGGATGGGCCGATCAGGATGATCAGCAGCGGCGGAACCGTGAACATCATAGTGCCCAAGGTCAGCTTGGTAGGCAAGACGTTGGCCTTCTCTTCGGCGCGCATCACGCGCTTGTCACGCATGTCATCGGCAAAGACGCGCAGCGCATCACCAATCGAGGTGCCGAAGGTCGCCGACTGGATCATCACGGTGACGAAGCTGTCAATGTCGCGGACGCCACAACGCCGGCCCATGTCGCGCAGCACCTCGGCGCGGTCCTTGCCGGCGCGGATCTCGTAGCTGACGGTTTCCAGCTCCTCACCCAGCGCCGGATAGCCGCGATGGATTTCCTTGCCCACGCGCTGGATCGCCTGGTCCAGTGACTGTCCGGCCTCCACGCAGATCAGGAGCATGTCGAGCGAATCCGGGAAGCCCAGGATGATTTCTTCCTGACGGGCGGAGCGGCGGTTCTCGACCCACATGCGCGGGCCGTAATATCCCAGAAGCGTGGGCCCGAGCACGGTGGCGGCCATCTTGATCGGGCTTTCCTGATCCGGATCGACCACGAGGAAGGCCACCGCGAGCCCCGCCAGCAGCATGACCACCGACAGGATGAACTGCATCGCGGCCAGGTCGCGCACGGCAGTCTTGCTGTAATACCCTGCCTGGATCATCTTCAGCCGGGCGTCGGACATTTCCTTTTCGTCCGTCGGCTCCAGGAAGGCCGCGTACTTTTCCAGCTTCTTGCTGTGGCGCGACGTTGTTTCACGGCGCATGGACTGGCCCTGCGCGGTGTTGCCCGGCTTCTTGCTCTCGGCTTCCTCGCGCAGGCGGTCGAGCGGATCGCGCCGCTGGGTGGGCATCAGCGCCAGCGTCAGCACGATCAGCGACACCCCCAGAACCCCCATGGCGATCAGGGGGCCAACCGGGCCAAGCTGGTCCTGGATCGCGGCGATCAGGTTATCGAACATGACGGAGTCCCTTTCGCTCAGACCTTGATGTCAATCATCTTGCGCATGTAGAGGATGTTCACCACGAGGAAGGCGAAGACGACCAGCGCCACCGGAATGAACATCGCGTGCTCCTTCACATCGTCGTAGTAGTCCGGCTTGATCAGCGTGATCATGATCATGGCGACGATGGGAAAGCCGGACAGGAACATGCCGGACCACTTCGCCTCGGCGGTGATGGCGCGGACCTTGCGGAACAGCTTGAAGCGGGCGCGGACCACCTTGCACAGCCCTTCGAGGATTTCGGCCAGGTTGCCCCCGGATTTCATCTGGATCGCGACGGCCACCGACAGGAAGCGCAGGTCCTGCATGTCCACCCGCTCGGCGAATTCGGCCAGCGCCTCGGACACATCGCGGCCATAGGCGGCCTCGTCCGAGATCATGCCGAATTCGGTGCCCAGCGGATCGGGGATTTCCTTGGCCGCGTTGCCCAGCGCCGAGGCGAACGGGTGCCCCACACGCAGGCTGCGCACGATCAGTTCGATCGCGTCGGGCAGTTGTTCCTCGATCATGGTAAGGCGCTTCTTGGCCTTGTGCGCGACCCAGAAATACACGCCGCCGACCCCGAAGGAGACGGAGAGCAACGCGGCCACCGCCGGCTCGCCATCGGTCATGGCGCTGAGGGCGGCAAAGGCGAAGCCGCTGAGCGCGACCATCAGCAGCACGAGGATTCGCGGCGAGAACGCGATATTCGCCTTGCGCGCCTTCTCGGCCAGCAACCCGTAGAGCGGGATGCCGTTGCTGGCCATGTGCTGGTTGAGTTCCTTGCGCAACTGCTCCAGCACGTCGTTGCGTGATTTGCCCTTTTCGATCATCTCCAGCCGGCGGTTCATGCGCCCGCCAAGCTGGATCGACTTGCCAAAGGCCAGCAGGTAGATGCCTTCGACCATCAGCAGCACGGCGCCGAAGATCGCAAGGTAGATCAGGGGGTTGATCGAAAATTCCATGGCGGTTTAACTCCGGACTTCCTCGTAGATGCTGGGCGGCAGGTCATAGCCCCAACGCTTGAACCGGTCGGAATAGTGCGACCGCAGCCCGGTGCCGGTGAAATGGCCCAGGATGGTGCCATCGGGTTCGATCCCCGTGCGTTCGAAGCGGAACACCTCCTGCAGGGTGATGATCTCGCCTTCCATGCCCGTCACTTCGGTGATCGAGGTCATGCGGCGCGAGCCGTCCTGCAGGCGGCTGGCCTGCACGATAAGGTTGACGGCCGAACCGATCTGCGCGCGCATGGCCTTGAGCGGCATCTCGATCCCGGCCATGGCGATCATGTTTTCCAGACGGCTGACGGCATCGCGGGCGCTGTTGGCGTGGATCGTGGTCATCGACCCATCATGGCCGGTGTTCATGGCCTGCAGCATGTCGATCACTTCCTCGCCCCGGGTTTCGCCGACGATGATCCGGTCCGGGCGCATCCGCAGCGCGTTCTTCAGACAGTCGCGTTGGGTGACCGCGCCCTTGCCCTCGACGTTGGCGGGGCGGCTTTCCATGCGGCCGACGTGTTCCTGCTGCAGCTGCAGTTCGGCGGTATCCTCGATGGTCAGGATGCGCTCGGCATTGTCGATGAAGCTGGACAACGCGTTGAGCGTGGTCGTCTTGCCCGAGCCGGTCCCGCCCGAGACGATCACGTTCAGCCGCGTGGCGACGGCGGCTTCCAGATACATGGCCATCTCTTCGGAAAAGGCGCCGAAGCGGACCAGATCATCGATGCCGAGCTTTTCCTTCTTGAACTTCCGGATCGACACCAGCGAGCCGTCCACCGCGATGGGCGGCACCATGGCGTTGAAGCGCGACCCATCGGCAAGGCGCGCGTCCACGTAAGGGTTCGATTCGTCCACGCGGCGACCGACGGCGGACACGATCTTGTCGATGATTCGCAGCAGGTGGCGTTCGTCGCGGAAGGTCACATCGGACAGTTGCAGCTTGCCCGAGCGTTCGATGAAGATCCGCTGCGGGCCGTTGATCAGGATGTCGTTGATGGTGTCATCCTTCAGGAGCGGCTCGAGCGGCCCGAGGCCCATGACCTCGAAATACAGATCCTGCGTCAGGGTGGCGCGTTCTTCGGTGTTCAGCACCACGTTCATTTCGCTCAACGCCTCGGCCGCGATGGAGGAGATCTCGCTGCGCAGTTCTGCCTCGCTTGCGGTTTCCAGCGCGGCCAGGTTCAGGTTTTCCAAGAGCCGCTTGTGCAGTTCGCTCTTGACCTGATCCAGCTTGCGCTTGCGCTGAACCTCCTTGTCGGTGGGCTCGGCGCGGGCGGGTGCCTTGGCCTTTTGCGGCCGCATGGCAGCGGCGGCGGCCTTAGGCTCGGACGGCACGGCCGCCTTTTCGGGCAGCGGCGGCACGGCGTTGGCCTTGGACACGGGTGCTGCGTCCGGCTTGCGGTAGCGTGCGAACATGGGTGGTTATCTCCCTCAGTCGGCACCGGCGGCGGCTGATGCCTCGATATCGTGCAGCGATTCGGCCAGCTTGCGGATTTCCCTGAGCAGCGGGTTCTTGGCGGCGAACTCGGCCAGCGGCAGGCCGTGGTCATTGGCTTCGCGCACCTGCGTGCCGCCATCGGGCAGGTTCACCCCGAAGGAGATCCCCAGGCTTTCGGCCATGCGCTTTGCGCGTGACTTGCCCGACAGGTCGGTGAACTTGGGCGCGCGCGACAGCGCATAGCGCAGCTTCTCCACCGGCAGGTCATCGGCCTTGAGCGCGCGGATCAGGCGCAGCGCGTTCTGGGCCGAACGCATGTCCAGATCCAGCAGCGTGAAATAGATGGTCGACGCACTCATCACCGTTTCGGTCCACTGCACGATGCTGCGCGGCATGTCGACGATGACGAAATCGAAGTTGCTGCGCGCCATGTTCAGCACGCGCCCGATTTCATCGGGGCCCAGCAGGTCGAGCGGCAGCATGTCCGAGGGCGCCGTCAGCACCGACAAGCGGTCATTCACCTTCTGCAGCGTCTGCTGAAAGGCATCGCGGTCCATCGACGCGGTGTTGGACAGCAACTCATAGACCCGTTCGGTGCGCGCGATGTCCAGATAGGTCGAAACCGACCCGCCCTGCAGATCGAAATCGAGGATGCAGACCTTCAGCTCCGACGATTCGGTCAACTTCGAGAGTTCCCAGCCAAGGTTGACCGCCAGTGTCGTGGCGCCCACCCCGCCAGCCAGCGCCTGGATGCCAAGCACCGCACCCTGCTTGCCGCCTCTGCCGGCGGTCGCCTCGGGGGGCTGCGCGATCTCCGGGGGCGGGGCCTGCAGGCGCTCGATCGCCTCGTGCAGGGCGCCTTCGGGCAATGGATAGGGCACGAAGTCATCGGCCCCGAGGCGCAGCAACTGATGCAGCAGGATCGGCGACAACGCCTCGGCGATCAGAAGCACGCGGATATTCATCTCGCACGCGCGATGGATCAGTGCCTTGATCTGCGACAGGTTCGACTCATCGGCGTCATCAAGCGCGATGGCCAGCATCTCCAGAACCTCGGCCGCGGGCTGTTCAAGGTATTGCAGCGCCTGACTGAAGTTCAGATCGCCCCAGCCTTCGCCGTATTCGGTTTCCATGTCCTCGATCAGCAGATCGAAGTTCTGAACATCGCGCGAAACCGTGCAGGCACGGACCTGCGCTTCTTCCTGAATTACTGCTGCTGCACCCGACATAATCAATCTCTCCACTCAGACCCCGCGCGGGAATTCGCACTGAGCACCAGGCCCCTGCGCACACCGTCCGGGACGGTGACGGGCGCAGGTGCCGCCAAGACGCAAGTTCACTCGAAATCTTGTCGACATTTGGGCCGAAAAGTTCCGATTCTTCGGCGGTTTGCGCCAGGCGGCACGCAGGGAGACGCGTTCCGCCGAATGGCGCGCGCTGCGGGTCCGCGCGCAAGCGCCCAAGCCCCGTCAGGAGGCCCCGACCGCCGCGCGACACCCCTGCCACGCCCCCCAGAAGCGTGCCTTCGCGCGCCCGGACAGGCGCCCGCGCGGTGACCCCGCGCGTCGCAATCTGACAGGGAAAAGCTAACGGAAGCTCAATCCGGCGAAACGATCTGCCCGTGAATACGGGTCGCGCTTCCGACATATTCGCGGTGCACGATCTCGGCATACCGGCCATTCATCACCGTGGGATGGCGCCGGACGAATCCGGTGACCTGGGTCACGGTGCGGCGGTTTGCACGCTCGGGGCCGGGGGTCTGCACCACCGGCTGCGTGCGCCCGCGCGAGACCACGCCTTCGACACGGCGGCGACTGACGCCGTTCTGCGCCAGGAATTGCACCACCGCCTCGGCCCGGCGCCGCCCCAGCCGGTTGTTGTAGGCATCGCTGCCCACCAGATCGGTGTGGCCATAGACGCGGAAGCGGACCTCGGGGAACTGGTTGATCCAGTGGGCCTGTCGACGGAGGATGGCGCGGGCCTCGGCATCAAGTTGCGCGCTGTCGAAGGCGAAATTCACCCTGTCCGGCACTTCGCGGGCGAACCGTTCCTGCAGCACGCGTGTTGCATCGATCTGCCCGGTCTGGACCAGGTGATTGTTCATCGAAGGATTGCCGAAGCCGCCTTCGTCCACTTCGCGACCGGCCTCGAACTCCGGTCCGACGCAAGCCGAAAGCGCGGCCATCGAGGCCCCGGAAAGAAAAAAGCGGCGTGATATCGACATGGTCACCCTCGTTGCACTGGAAGGCCCGGGTCGGCCAGGAATGGCGGCACCCGCCGGTTGCGAATCAATCCATCACGTAGCCATAGGGGCTGGCGAAATCCTGGCGCGCCACCTCGGAGGCCGCGCCGCCGCCAACGCTCGCAGCGACATTGCCGCGCAGGAACAGATCGGCCTCGCTGGGCGGACGCACCCGGTCGGTGGGCAGCATGAGCGCTTCCCCACGCGTCGGCGTGACCAGATGGGCGGTGATGATGATCACCAACTCGGTCTGTTCGCGCTGATAGCGCGAGCTGCGGAACAGCGCGCCCAGGATCGGAATGTCGCCCAGCCACGGCACCTGCTCGGATGACGCGCGGAAATCGTCTTCCAGCAATCCGGCGATGGCAAAGCTCTCGCCGTCGCGCATTTCCACGGTGGTCTGCGTCTCGCGGCGGCGGAAGGCCTGCACCGGCACGCCAGCCTGCGTGACCGAGGCCGCATCGTCGATACTGCTGACCGCGGCCTGAAGCTCCAGATTGATGACGTTGTTGTCCAGCACGCGCGGCGTGAATTCCAGTTCCACACCAAAGGGTTTGTAGTCGATGGACACGCGGCCGTCTTCATCCCGCACGGGGATGGGGAATTCACCACCGGCCAGGAAACTGGCCTGCTGGCCGGACAGCGCGGTCAGGTTGGGTTCGGCAAGGGTGCGCGCCATCCCCTGGGTTTCCAGCGCCTCCAGCAGCACCTGCGCGGCGAAACCGCCGCCCCCGAAGCGGGCACCCAGCGC
Source organism: Paracoccaceae bacterium (assembly GCA_007121115.1). Lineage (GTDB taxonomy): Bacteria > Pseudomonadota > Alphaproteobacteria > Rhodobacterales > Rhodobacteraceae > Rhabdonatronobacter. The sequence goes on from SKMI01000331.1 coordinate 13,524, forward strand.
GCCCTGACGCGGGGTGTTCGAGGTGAAGCCTTCGCCCGAAAGCGCGGCCGACGCGGCGGCACCGTCCGAGAAGACGCCGGTTCCCACGGTTGCGCGGCTGCCGGCCGCCACCATGCTGACGCCCAGGTTCTTGCCCACGTCGCGCTGCATTTCGGAAAAGCGCACCTTGAGCATGACCTGCTGCGTGCCGCCCACCGACATCAGGTTGGACACCCGCTCGGGCGCGTAGCGCTGCGCGAGTTGCAGCGCCGCGTCCATCTTGGTGATGGAGGACACCAGCCCCGACAGCACGATGCCGTCATTGGCGGTGCGCACCTCGATCTGCTCATTCGGCAGAATCTGGCGCAGGCGCTCGCGGAATTCGGTTACGTCGGGAGTGACACGCACCTCGACGTTCGAGATCAGCCGCCCCTCGCTGTCGAGGATCGTCAGCGTGGTCCGCCCCGGCGTCTTGCCCAGCACATAGATCGACCGGTCCGACAGGGTGGAGATATCGGCGATGCCGGGATTGGCGATCGACAGTTCGGCGAACGGCGTGTCACTTTCGACAACGACCGCGCGGTTCATGGGGACATTGAGCGACGACGACGCCTGCGCGTTGAGAATACGCAGCACCTCGGCCTGTGCCTGAACGGGAACCTGCACGAGAAGGGCGCCGCCGATCATGGCCGCCGCCGCCAGAAATTTTCTAATCTGCATGTGACCCTGCCTCTGGTGATCACGACATCGGTGACGGGTCTGAACTGCCCGCTTGAGATGATTGTGCGCGATTTCGGATTTTTTTTCAATCGTCAGTTGGTTGTGCTGCGTTCTTCGTGTGGAAAAAGGGCAAGCCCCCTAAATGCTGACAGTTTTCGCACACCCTTCCACCTGATCTGGTGTTGGGACTGCGGCGAATATGCAACGCCCGGCGCGCAGACACGCGCCGGACGGAGCGATGCTCAGTTGGTGCAGGGGATTTCGATCTTCACCAGTTCACCACCGCGGCGGGTGCGGACGTGGCACTCTTCGGGGGCTTCGACCGTCTCGGCCTGCTGCTCCTCGATCCCCAGGAGACGGCGCTGGTCGATCTCGACAAACTCGGACGAGTCGTCGTCCAGCCCGACAAGCGCCAGCGACAACCGGCCGGTGCTCTGCGCCTGCGCCAGGGCGGCAACCTGCTGTGGGGTGGCCTCTACCGTGACGTTGCGTGCCACGGCCACGGCATTGCGGCGGTCCATGTCCGCGCTCTGGTCCACGGCGACGAGCCGCAGTTGCGAATCGATCAGGCGCGTGATCTCGCCATTGGCGGTGCGCCCGGTCCAGAACACATCGACAAAATCGCCCGGCCGCAGGAAACCCGAAACGCCGGTCGTGACATTGACCTGAATGGTGAAGGCGCGCATGCCGCGCGTCAGCTTGGCGCCAATCCCGGCATCAGCCCCCGGGGCGCTGACCTTGGCGGGAAAGATCGGCTCCCGCGCGTCCATGGCGCGCAGCGCCACCCGCGGGCGATCCGGGTCGGAAACCAGGTCTTCGATGCTGGTGAACGCATCTTCGGGGAGCGCAAAGACCGGCCACGGTGCCTCGACCAGCGCGTCGGCCTCGATCCGCTCGCCGTAGCGCAGATCCTGACGCGCCAGCACGATCTGGCCCATCTCCACGTTGTCGCGCGATTCTGCCTCGGTGAGGGCGCGTTGTAGCCCCGAGATGTAGTCCTGCGTCATGTAGACGGCGAAACCGGCCAGTCCGACACCAGCCACAAGTACAAGTCCAAACACTGCACGCATTTCTCACGTCCTTCTTACGATTGTCATGGGCTGTGGCCGAATCGGCCTTCACCACCCGCCTGCCGTTGGATCATGGTGCAAGAATGGGGCATTTTCTGGGCTTGGATCGCCACCAACCGCATGTGGCTTCCCGTGTCCGAACGCGTCCTTCGCGCCGCCGACCCTGTCGGAGCGCAAGGCCGCAGGGTCATTCGAAGTTCGGCGTTCCCAGGGTTTCGGCTGCAGTGGACAGGTTTTCACCCACCTGCTCGCCAATGTTGTCCTGGCCCGCCTTGATGTTGAACACAATGAATGCGCCCAGGAGCGCGACGCTCGCCGTCAGGACCACCCAATCCACGGTCACGGCACCGGACTCGGATCTGGCGAAATGCTTCAGATGGGCACTGACCATGGCGTAATCCTCAATCTCAAGAGTGACGTTCA
>SKMI01000348.1 GCA_007121115.1 Paracoccaceae bacterium
GACCCGCCCATGGTGTAGATGCCCGCCGCCGCCATGTTGACCGAGCAGAAGCCCCCATGCGCGGCCCAGTTGGGCGTGCCAAACGCCTGTGCCCACCAGCTGGTGAAGCTTTGCGACTGGTCGCGCCCGGTGAAGAAGGCGAGCTTCTCGGGCGCGGTTTCGCGCAGCGGGCGCAGCCAGTCGGCAGCGGTTTGCAAGGCCTCATCCCAGGTGATCTCGACGAACTCGCCCGAGCCGCGCGGCCCCACGCGTTTCAGCGGCACGCGCAACCGGGCGGGCGACAAGTGCTGCATGATCCCCGCCGAGCCCTTGGCGCACAGGACCCCCCGGTTCACCGGATGGTCGCGGTTGCCCTCGATATAGGCGACCTTGCCGCCCTTCAGATGTACATCGATCCCGCAGCGACAGGCGCACATGTAGCAGGTTGTCTTGCGGACCTCATCGCCGATCCTTGGGTTCAGATCCGGCGCTGGGGCTTGGGGCATGGTGCAATCCTTTCCGGCGCCGGTCCAATCAGCCGCGGGCTTGCGAAACGGCGCACCCCCACAGAGCAGAAACGCCCGCCGCTTGTCCAGATCGAATGCCGCGCGCGGTCAGCGCCGGAACACGTGCCAGACGACATGACCGATAAGGGCCGCGATCCAGACCGCCCCCGCCAGCGCGCCCATGGGCAGGCTGAGCAGCATGAACCAGCCCATCACACCCATCCCGTAGAGCAGCCCGCCCAGATCGACGCCGAAGAACACGCAAGGGTTCACGAAGCCTTCATTAAGTTCGCACCCTCCGAGCGTGGCGATGCCCCCTGCGATGAGAACCGATACCACCGGCAGAAAGGCCACAACGGCGATGATCACGAGGACGAGCAGGTAGGTCTGCCATGAGAAGGCGGGTTTCATCGGGCGCCCTCGCTGGCGGGTATGACGGTCTGGTGATGCCGGATCGGCGGGTATCGCGCAAGTCTGCACTGCGCCGGGAGCGGCGCGCCCACGCGCCCGCGGGACGCGGGCGCCCAGTAAGGGCGTGAAGGCCCCGCTTGCGGGGGCTTCTCCGCAAGGTCAGGGCTGCGCGCCGGTTCAGGGCAAAGGGTGGGCGCGGGTCACGTCATGCTCCCACAGCCAGGCGAAGCGGCGCAGCGGTGCGCGGGGGGCGATGCGCCCACCCAGACGCAGCGCCAGATGCGCCAGCGGGCGCAGGGGCGCGCGCAGGTGGTAATTGCGGGCATTCGCATCGGCGGCGGCGACGATCCGGCGGGTGCGGGCATCGCGCGCGGTCTGATAGGCGGCCAGTGCGCGGGGGATCTCGGCGTGCCGGGCCAGCATGGCTGCCAGCACCCATGCGTCCTCCAGCGCCATGTTCGCGCCCTGCGCCATGAAGGGCAGGGTTGGGTGCGCCGCATCGCCCAGAAGCACGCCATGGCCCAAAAACCAGTTGGCGGCGACCGGGTGCCGGAACAGCCCCCAGAGCCACGGCGCCTGCACCTGATCCAGCCAGCCCGGCACCGGCCCGCCGAAACTGGCGAAAGCCGCGCGAAGATGCGCCGCATCATCGCGGATGTTCCAGCCTTCATCCGCCCATTCCGCGCGCTCTTCCACCGCGACGATATTGCGCAGGGTGCCGTCGCGCAGCGGATAGCTGACCAGATGCCGCGCCGGCCCCATGAAGACCTGCGCCTCGGGCGGGTCTTGCGGATCGCCGGGGATCAGCGCGCGCCACGCGACCTGCCGGGTGAAGGCGGGGCGGGCTGGGCCGAGAATGCTTTCGCGCAGGCCCGAGTGCAGCCCGTCCGCGCCCGCCAGCAGATCGGCGGTTATGGTGCGCCCGTCCTGCAGGACCACCTGCGGGCGCGGGCCGTGCGGGTCCAGCGCCACCGCCTGCGCGTCCAGCACCAGTTCCGCCCCCGCCGCCTGCGCGGCCTCGGCCAGCAGCGCCACCAGATCGGCGCGGTGGATCAGATGGAAGCCGGGACCATCAGCGGCCATGGGAATGCGCAGCACCTGACCGCCGCGGAACCCGTCGCGCAGCACCACCGCCCGGCTGCGCAGCGCGCGGTCCGCAAGCCGGGGCCCCAGCCCAAGCGCCGCCAGCACTGCCGCGCCGTTGGGGCTGATCTGCAGGCCCGCGCCGACCTCGGTCAGCGCCGGGGCCTGCTCCAGCACTGTCACTTGCCAGCCGGGCCGCCGCGCCAGCGCGACCGCCAGCGCCAGACCCGCCACCCCGCCGCCGATGATCGCTGCGCTGCGCTCGGTCATGCCGTTGTAGCCTCTCCCTGCCGTGCTCCGCGCCGGATACAACGCTTTGCCATGATGAAAAAGGCACCGAAGCTGCCGCTCCGATGCCCATTTTGCGTTCTATCTGTATCCGCGGCGCGCACGGGTGCAGGGTCGGTGGAAGCGCTCAGGTGTCTCGGTGGACGCGTTCGCGGCGCTCGTGACGCTCCTGCGCTTCCAGCGTCATGGTGGCGATGGGGCGCGCGTCCAGCCGCTTGAGCGAGATCGGCTCGCCCGATACTTCGCAATAGCCGAATTCGCCGGTTTCGATCCGCCGCAGCGCAGCGTCGATCTTGGCCACCAGCTTGCGCTGCCGGTCGCGGGTGCGCAGTTCCAGCGCGCGGTCGGTCTCTTCGCTGGCGCGGTCGGCGATATCGGGGATATTGCGCGAGGAATTGGCCAGCCCCTCCAGCGTCTCGCGGCTGCCGTTGAGGATCTCTTCCTTCCAGGCCAAGAGCTTGCGGCGGAAGTATTCGAGCTGCCGGTCGCTCATGAAGGGCTCGTCTGCGGCCGGGCGGTAATCCTCCGGCAGGAACATCTCGGGCTTCATTCGGTCTTCCCCCTGCTCGCCTGCAACTGGTTCACGCGACTTCAACATTCTGCCTGACTGCCTTTGCATCTTGCGGCGGGGGATAGCCGATGCCGGGGGCAATGTCACGCGGATTTCTGCCGATAGCGGGTCACGATAGTCACGATGCAGGCCCGGTGCTTCCGGCGCGCGGAATGGGGGCGGCCCGGCTTGCGGTGCCGCGTCCGCGGCGCTAGCTTGCCACGCAGATGTGTCCGGGGTCCCCCGGCACCTGTGCTCTAGTCTGATTGCTCAACCGGGGATACGCCAATGGCCTTTGCCTCGACCGAAACCTACGTTGCGACCGATGACCTGCGGGTGGCGGTGAACGCCGCCGTGACGCTGGAACGCCCGTTGCTGGTCAAGGGCGAGCCCGGCACCGGCAAGACCGAACTCGCCCGCCAGGTCGCTGCCGCGCTGGGCGCGCCGATCCTGGAATGGCACGTCAAGTCCACCACCCGCGCGCAGCAGGGGCTGTACGAATACGATGCAGTCTCGCGCTTGCGCGACAGCCAGTTGGGCGACCCGCGCGTCAACGACGTGCGGAACTACATCCGCAAGGGAAAGCTTTGGCAGGCGTTCGAGGCCGACAGCCGCGTGGTGCTGCTGATCGACGAGATCGACAAGGCCGATATCGAGTTCCCGAACGACCTGTTACAGGAACTCGACCGGATGGAGTTCTTCGTCTATGAGACCGGTGAGACCGTGCGCGCGCAGCACCGCCCGGTGGTCATCATCACCTCGAACAACGAAAAGGACCTGCCGGACGCCTTCCTGCGGCGCTGCTTCTTCCACTACATCCGGTTCCCGGACATGGACACGATGAAGGCCATCGTCTCGGTGCATTTCCCGGACATCAAGGACCGGCTGCTGACCGCCGCGCTGACGCAGTTCTACGAGTTGCGCGAGGCTCCGGGGCTGAAGAAGAAACCCTCGACGTCCGAGGTGCTGGACTGGCTGAAGCTCCTGCTGGCCGAGGATCTGACGGCGGAGGACCTGAAGGCCGGCGGTGCGAGTGCGCTGCCGAAGCTGTACGGCGCGCTCCTGAAGAACGAGCAGGACGTGCATCTGTTCGAGCGGTTGGCGTTCATGGCCCGGCGGCAGGCGCGGTGAGCGGGACGGCGACAGAGGCGGGGCTTGCCGGGGGCAACCTGCGCATCCGACCCCTGCGCCCCGAGGACCGGGCAGCCTGGGGCGCGCTATGGAAGGGGTATCTGGCCTTCTACGAAACCGAACTGCCCGAAACGGTCTATGACACCACCTTCGCGCGGTTGCTTGATGGGTCAGGCGACGGTCCGCGCGGGTTGCTGGCCGAGCGTGGCGGCCGCGCGGTGGGGCTGGTGCATTACCTGTTCCACGCCCATTGCTGGCGACCCGAAGGCATCTGCTACCTGCAGGACCTCTTCGCTGCGCCCGAGGCGCGGGGCACGGGCGTCGGTCGGGCGCTGATCGAGGCGGTGTATGCAGCGGCGGACGCGCGCGGGGTGCCCGGCGTCTACTGGCTGACGCAGGAGTTCAACACCACCGCCCGGCAGCTTTACGACCGGATCGGCGCGGCCACGCCCTTCATCAAGTATGTGCGGGGGGCGGGATGAGGTTTTGCGTGTTCTTGCTTGAGCGGTTGCGCGCTGTGGCGGGCGGCGGAGGGGGGGCTGTCTGCCCCCCCGCGCCCGTTCCGGGCGTCCCCCCCGAGAGTATTTTCGGCAAGATGAAGCTGCGGGGCTTTGCCCGGGCAGGGGCGCTGCGTGGCGCGCTGTTGGGGTTCGGGGCGTTGGTGTTGGCGGGCTGCGCGGCGGGGCCGCAGGGGGCGGCGCGGCTGGCGCCGGACCCGGCGGTGGCATCC
>SKMI01000253.1 GCA_007121115.1 Paracoccaceae bacterium
AGGCGCATTTGAGACCCCGCGCGATTTTCGCACTTCGCGTACGTTAATATCGACCAGTCTAAGGCTCAAGAACAGTTGCGCAATCTCCTCTACTTGATCAGCATCATATTTTTTTCCAAGACGACGCAAAAGCGCTAAGCCACTCGTCGTTGCGCTTACATCTTCTTTTCCTATTTTTTTTCGAGTGCTCCTATCAAAAATCTCTAGATTTGTATCGCCGATAGTAATTCGACGACCCTTTCCTTTTAGCCTCTTGAACCTAAGTTCTTCGTGTCGGAAAACTATATCGGCGCTCCGAGGTCTGATCGGGCGTGCCTCGAACTGAAGCTTGTATTCATCTTGTGCGTTCTTATGAGAAAGCCGTGTGATGGTTCCAGAAATGGAAATTGTAATCGTGTTGCTCGGTGAATTTTGAAAAGATATTCCCTCCACGCCGCCAAATCTGTTAATCGCCGGCATAAGATCGGAGTCCGCGATCGCGCCAATGAAAGAAAAAATATTTAAAAAATTAGTCTTCCCGGAGCCATTGGGGCCTACTAAAACATTTAAGCCACCTAGCTCGACCTCGATTTCCTCTAGGCTGAGAAAGTTTGTCGCTTTCACTCTTTGTAAAGGTGCTCGGAAGCTCAATGACTCACCCATCCATTTTGAGAGCATTGATAAAGGCCGCTTGCGGTATCTCGACGCGGCCGAACTGCCGCATTTTCTTCTTACCTGCTTTTTGTTTCTCTAGCAATTTCTTCTTCCGCGTCACGTCGCCGCCGTAGCACTTGGCCGTCACGTCCTTGCGAAGCGCCGCCAGCGTCTCGCGGGCGATGACCTTGCCGCCGATGGCCGCCTGGATCGGGATCTTGAACATGTGGCGCGGGATCAGTTCCTTCAGCTTCTCGCACATGGCGCGGCCGCGCATTTCGGCCCGGTCGCGGTGGACCATCATCGACAGCGCGTCCACGGGCTCGTCATTGACCAGAATCTGCATCTTCACCAGCTTGTCCTCGCGATAGCCGGTGATCTCGTAGTCAAACGACGCATAGCCCTTGGTGACCGATTTCAGCCGGTCGTAGAAGTCGAACACCACCTCGTTCAGCGGCAGGTCATAGACCACCATGGCGCGCGACCCGGCGTAGGTCAGTTCCTGCTGGATCCCGCGCCGGTCCTGACACAGCTTCAGCACATCGCCCAGGAATTCGTCCGGGACCAGGATCGTGGCCTTGATGCGCGGCTCTTCGACATGGGCGACATGGGTCAGGTCCGGCAGGTCGGCGGGGTTGTGCAGTTCCACCATCGACCCGTCGCGCATGTAGACGTGATAGACCACGGACGGCGCCGTGGTGATCAGGTCGATGTCATATTCGCGTTCCAGCCGGTCGCGCACCACTTCCAGATGCAGGAGGCCGAGGAACCCGCAGCGGAAGCCGAAACCCAATGCGGCGGAGCTTTCCATCTCGTAGGTGAAGGACGCGTCGTTGAGCGCCAGCTTCTCGATCGCGCCGCGCAGGTTCTCGAAGTCGTTGCTGTCGACGGGGAAGAGGCCGCAGAACACCACCGGGACCGAGGGTTTGAAGCCGGGGAGCGGGGTCTCGCATCCCTTCTTTTCATGCGTGATGGTGTCGCCCACGCGGGTGTCGCGCACCTGCTTGATGGAGCCGGTGAAGATCCCGATTTCGCCGGGGCCAAGGTCCGGGACATCCACCATGGCCGGTTTCAGCACCGCCAGCTTGTCCACGCCATGGGTGGCGCCGGTCTGCATCATCCTGATCTTGTCGCCCTTGCGGATCACCCCGTCCATGACCCGGATCAGGACGACGACGCCGAGGTAGGGGTCATACCAGCTGTCCACCAGCATGGCCTTCAGGGGCGCATCGCGGTCGCCCTGCGGCGGGGGCAGGCGGGTGACGATGGCCTCCAGCACCTCGGGGATGCCCAGGCCCGACTTGGCGCTGATCTCCACCGCGTTCGAGGCGTCGATGCCGATCACATCTTCGATCTGTTCGCGCACCCGGTCGGGTTCGGCCGCCGGAAGGTCGATCTTGTTGAGCACCGGCACGATCTCGTGATCCGCCTCGATGGCGGTGTAGACATTGGCGAGGGTCTGCGCCTCGACCCCCTGGGAGGCATCCACCACCAGCAGCGAGCCCTCGACCGCGCGCATGGAGCGCGAGACCTCGTAGGCGAAGTCCACATGGCCCGGCGTGTCGATGAGATTCAGGACATAAGTGTGGCCGTCCTTCGCCGGATAGTCGATCCGCACGGTGTTGGCCTTGATGGTGATGCCGCGCTCGCGCTCGATGTCCATGGCATCGAGGAGCTGCTCCTTCATGTCGCGTTCGGCCACGGTGCCGGTGAGCTGGATCAGCCGGTCGGCGAGGGTGGACTTGCCGTGGTCGATATGCGCCACGATGGAGAAATTGCGGATGCGGTCAAGCTGGGTCATGGCAGCGGATATGCGGTGCAAATCAGGGGGGGTCAAGCAGTCTTGGCGTCGCGTGGCATTGCTTTGACGCGGGCGCAGGGCAGGCCCGGCGGTGGCATCAGCCCGCGCCGGGCAGCAGCGGGGCCAGGGTCAGGGCCGCGAGTGTCACCAGCGTCACCGACAGCAGGTTCAGCCAGACCCCGGCGCGGATCATCGCCGCCACGGTCACATGGCCGGTGGCAAAGACGATGGCGTTGGGCGGTGTCGCCGCGGGCAGCATGAAGGCGCAGCTGGCCGCCATGGCCACGGCTGCGGCCAGCACCACCACGTCCATGCCGCTGCCCGCGGCGATGGTGGCGACGATGGGCAGGATCGCGGCCACCACGGCCGTGTTCGAGGCGATCTCGGTCAGCATCACCACCGTCGCGGCCAGCATCAGCAGGAACAGGAGCGGTGCCATCGCGCCCATGGCGGCGAAGGCCTCGCCGATCCAGACCGCCAGGCCACTGCGCTCCATCGCGCCGGCCAGCGACAGCCCACCGCCGAACAGGAGCAGCACCTGCCAGGGGATGCGCTTGCCCTCGTCCCAGGTCAGGAGCGGCCGCGCCTTGCCCTGCCCGGCGGGGATCAGGTAGAGCGCGCCCGCGCAAAGGAGCGCGATGCCCGCGTCGCTGAGGCCTTCTAGGCCAGGCAGCCGGTTGAGCAGCGGGCGCGTCATCCACAGGGTCGCGGCGGCGGCAAAGACCAGCGCCACGCGCGCCTCGGCCCGGCCCAGGGGGCCGGGGCGCAGGTCGGCCAGCACCCGGTCGGTTTCGCCCTCCGATGCGCCCGCTGCGGCCACCGGATAGACCAGCCGCGTGAGCACCAGCCAGGCCAGCGGCAGGAACACCGCCACCAGCGGCAGCCCCACCATGGACCAGGCGGCAAAGGACAGGTCGATCCCGTGACTGTCCAGCAGGTAGCCCGCCAGCAGCGCGTTGGGCGGCGTGCCGATCAGCGTGCCCACCCCACCGATGCTGGCACCAAAGGCCAGACCCAGCAGCAGCGCCAGCGCGAAACGGCGGGTGTCAGTGGTGCTGGCGTTCCCGTCACCGTCGTCCTGCCCTTCGAAAGCGGCGATCACCGAGACCGCCACCGGCAGCATCAGCACCACGGCGGCGGTGTTGCTGATCCACATGGACAGGAGCGCGCTGGCCAGCATGAAACCCAGCACCAGACGTTGCGGCCCGGTGCCGATGGCGCGCACCACCGCATGCGCCAGCCTTGCGTGCAGCCCCCAGCGCTGCACCGCCGCGGCCAGCATCAGCCCGCCAAGGAACAGGAACACCAGCGGATTGCCGTAGGAGGCGGCAGCAGCCGCGATATCGCCGATCCCCGCCAGCGGCAGGACAATCAGCGGCAGGAGCGAGGTCACGCCGATGGGCACCGGCTCGGTGCTCCACCAGATCGCCATCATCAGCGCCAGCCCAAGGACCCGCCAGCCAGCCAAAGGAAGCTCTCCCGGTGGCGGCACCACGAAGGACGCGGCCAGCACCGCAACGCCCGCCACCAGCCCCCAGAGCGCAGCGGGCGGCAGCATTCGGTCAGGTGGTGCGGAGGGCGTGGGCATATGCAGGGCGCAAGTGACTGGTGGCCCGGACTGTTGCCCGGATCATGCCGCGGGTGCAACCCCAGCGCCGCCTGCGGATCGATCAAACTTCCCGGTCAGGAGGTGAGCGCAGTGGACGACGTTTCACGCCCGCCTGGCTGCGGCCGCGCGGCCCAGGCGTGCCGTGCGCACCGGCGCGCTTGCTTGTCACGCGTCCGCATACTCGCGCAGGATTTCCAGCGGCACCACATCCAGCGCCCGGCGATGCGTGGCGCTCAGATCGATGCGCGGTGCCACGCCTTCATGATGCGCCTGCAGGAACCTTGCGGCGCACAAACACCAGCGATCCCCGGCCTTCAGACCCGGAAAGGCGTATTCGGGCCGTGGCGTGGACAGATCGTTGCCAAGGTATTTGGAATAGGCGAGGAATTCTTCGGTCATCACCGCACAGACCGTGTGGCTGCCGTGATCCTCGGCGCAGGTGTCGCACTGGCCGTTGCGGAAGAACCCGGTCATCGGTGCCGTGGAACAGGTATTGAGCGCCTCGCCCAGAACATTGACCGAGGCTTCCATTTTCAGTGTCATGCCGTGTGCTCCATCTCCGTCTATCGGTCAGGTAAGCGTGTGCATCTGCGCGTCCACC
>SKMI01000312.1 GCA_007121115.1 Paracoccaceae bacterium
CGGTCCGAGGCGACACGGTCGATGAACGCGGCCTGGGTCTCGTCATCAAAAAGGGTGTGCTCCCAATCCGGATGCATCGCCTTGAGCCTGTCGACGCAGGCGGCAAGATCGGTCGGCACGGCGTTGCGGTCGCGCACGGTCTGCCACAGCTTGCGCGGGATACGCGGGCCACAGGTCGGCACCGGGTCGGGGCGGATGCCGGGTTTCAGGAAATCGGTCATGGTAACGTCATGGGGCTATGTCCGATTCCGGCCGATGCGCACTTCCGGACCCCACGCGTCCCGCCCCCGGCAACATCCCGGTCCGTGGCTCAAAGCGTGCGGCGCGCCCTCGCTCAGGCCTTGCCCTTGTAGATGTCCACCAGCTTGCCCAGCATCGCCAGCGCTTCGTCGCGCGGGCGCTGGAAGCTGTTGCGCCCGATGATGGAGCCGTTGCCGCCGCCGTCGCGGATGGCGCGGGCGTCGTCATAGACCGCATCCGCGCCCTTGGCCGCCCCGCCGGAAAACACCACCAGCCGCCGACCGTTGAAGCACGCATCCACCACATGCTTCACCCGCGCGGGCAGGGTGGAAACGTCGATGCCCTTTTCTTCGTAGACCTTCTTCGCCTCGGGTTGCATCAGGTGGTCGGTGGTCAGCTTCACCTTGACGATATGCGCGCCCAAGAGCGCCGCCATATGCGCGGCATAGGCGCCCACGTCGATGGCCAGCTCGCCCTCCTTGGTCACGCCTTCGCCGCGCGGATAGGACCAGATCACCGTGGCGATGCCGACCGCAGCGGCCTCGCGCCGCATCTCCACGATCTCCTCGAACATCGACAGCGAGCAGTCCGAGCCGGGGTAGATGGTGAAGCCGACGGCCGAACAGCCCAGGCGCAGCGCATCCTCGACCGATCCGGTGATCGCCTGATCCTTCCCGGCGGTGCCCGAGAGCAGCGAATTCGACGAGTTCAGCTTCAGGATCGTGGGGATCTGCCCGGCGAAGGTGTCGGCCCCGGCCTCCAGCGGGCCCAGCGGCGCGGCATAGGCGTTCAGCCCTGCGTCAATCGCCATCTGGTAGTGGTAATGCGGGTCATATCCGTCGGGGTTGGGGCCGAAGCTGCGCGCCGGGCCATGCTCGAACCCCTGATCCACGGGCAGGATGATCATCTTGCCTGTGCCGCCCAGCTTGCCCTGCATGAGGATGCGGCACAGGTTGCCCTTCACGCCGGGGGTTTCGCCTTCGTAATGCGACAGGATCTTGCGGACGGTGCGGGTGGCGCGCATGGGGCGGCTCCTTCGGTGTGTGTGCGTTTTCGCTCTGTCCCCGGATTACGGTGCAAACCGGGGCGGAACAATGATGATTGCGCTCACACCCCGGGCGATAACGCCAACATGCGCGGTTTGCGCGCCCGCCCGCACGGTCAGTCGGCAGCGTGAGTCAGGTGGGGTACGTCCTGCGCCCCGGCCGAGCCGCGCCCCGAGAGCGAGGGATTCTCCATGAAGAACCGGTGGCAACTGAAGGGGGCGGCGCCTTCTGCGTTGGCGGCTTCATGGCGCCGGGCCTGGCCATCCGGGTGCATGACCCAGCTTTGCGCCACATCGGCGAGGTTCGCAGCCATGATCTGTTCAACGATCTGGGTCTTGACCGTTGGGTTGCGGATTTCCACCAGCGTTTCCACCCGGCGCACCAGATTGCGGCCCATCCAGTCGGCGGAACTGATGAACACCCGCGCCTGATCCGACGGCAGACCGTGGCCGTTGCCGAAGCACACGATCCGCGAATGTTCCAGATACCGCCCGATCACCGACTTGATGCGGATATTCTCGGACAGACCCGCGACGCCGGGGCGCAACCCGTTGATCCCGCGCACCACCAGACTGATCTGCACGCCCGCGCGGCTGGCGGCATAAAGCGCGTCGATCACATCGGGGTCGATGAGCGAATTCATCTTCGCCCAGATATGAGCAGGCCGCCCGGCGCGGGCATGATCGGCTTCGGCGCCGATCAATTCGATCAGGCGCGATTTCAAGGTCAGCGGCGCGATTGACAGGTTTTCCAGCACCGCCGGTTCGGCATAGCCCGACAGGTAGTTGAACACCCGCGCCGCATCGCGCCCCAGTGCCGGGTCGCAGGTGAAGAGCGACAGGTCGGTGTAAATGCGCGCGGTGATGGGGTGATAGTTGCCGGTGCCCCAGTGGGTATAGGTGACAAGCTTGCCGCCCTCGCGCCGGACCACGGCGCTGATCTTGGCGTGGGTCTTGTAGTTGATGAAGCCATAGACCACATGCGCGCCCGCGCGTTCCAGTCGCCGCGACTGGCGGATGTTGGCGGCCTCGTCGAACCGCGCCTTCAGTTCCACGAACCCGGTGACCGACTTCCCGGCCTCGGCCGCTTCGCAGAGCGCGCTGACGATGGGGCTGTCGCGGCTGGTCCGGTAAAGCGTCTGCTTGATGGCCAGCACATCCGGATCGCGCGCGGCCTGTTCCAGGAAGCGCACCACCATGTCGAAGGTCTCGTACGGGTGGTGCAGCAGCATGTCCTTCTGGCGGATCGCGGCGAACATGTCGCCTTCATGGTCCTGCACGCGTTCGGGCACGCGGGGGGTGAAGCCGGGCCATTGCAGGTCGCGGCGGCTGTCCAGGATCAGTTCGCGCAGGGTCGAGATGCGCATCATGCCGTTGACCTCGACCACATCGCTGGCGTTGACGTGCAATTCGCGCATGACCAGATCGCGCAGGGGGCCGGGGGCGCCGGCGGTGATCTTCAGGCGCACCACCTCGCCCCGGCGACGGCGTTTCAGCGCGATTTCGAATTCGCGCACCAGATCCTCGGCCTCTTCCTCGAGTTCAAGATCGCTGTCGCGCAGTACGCTGAACGCGCAATGGTCGCGCAGGATGTAGCCGGGAAACAGGCTGTCGAGTTCGGCCAGCAGCAATTCCTCGAGCGGCAGGAAACGCTCTTCGGTGCCCTCGGTGGGCACGCGGACGAAGCGGTCGACCTGATGCGGCACCGGCAGCAGCGCGTTCAGACTGTGCCCGCTTGTGGCATGGCGCAGCCGCAGCGCCAGGCAAAAGCCGGTGTTGGGGATGAACGGGAAAGGATGCGCCGGGTCGATGGCCAGCGGCGAGAGTACCGGAAACACGTTCTGCAGGAAATGGCTTTGCAGGCGGCGCTGATCCTCGGCCGTCAGTTCGCCCCGGTTCAGGATCACGATCCCCGCATCGGACAGTTCCGGCTTCAGGTCGCGCCAGATGATCTGCTGCTGCTCCATGAGCGCGCGCGCGTCTTCGTTTATCAGTTCCAGTTGTTGCGCCGGGGTGCGCCCGTCGGCCGAGGGCGTGATGTTGCCCTCGCGCGCCAGTTCGCTGAGCCCGGCCACGCGGACGGTGTAGAATTCGTCCAGATTGGTGGCCGAGATCGACAGGAAGCGCACCCGCTCCAGGAGCGGCACGCGCGGATTGGTGGCTTCCTCCAGCACGCGCCAGTTGAAGCCCAGCCAGGACAGTTCCCGGTTCAGGAAGCGGTGCGGCCCGTCCGGGTCGAAATCTTCCAGCGTGATCGGGTCTGCGAAGGGCGCGCGCAGGAAATCGGCGGCAGGGGTCGGGTGAAGACCTTCGCTCAAGGTGCAGTCGAGCTGCGCGACATCGCGCGCCCCGGGCGCTTCGGAGGCGGTTTCGGATGTCTTGTGCGCGGGTGCGGCGGATGTGGACAGGTTCTGCGCAGCGCTGGACTGGAATTGTGTCATGTGGCGGGCCCTTCGATCATGGCCTCAAGATGTGCCTTTGCACGCATATCTGCAAGCCACACTGCGTCGGCGGCGCCCGGAAGCGAGGAACGGGCGCAGCGCGGCAGCGACCTCACGCTTGCGTGCATCGTATTGACCCCTGCGTTCCGGCGCGAACATATGATCCATGTTTCCGATCCGCGATCACAACCCGTCGCGCGGCATTCCCTTCGTCACCTGGGGTCTGATCGCGGTCAATGTACTGGTGTTCCTGAGCTACTGGGGCCTGTTTGCCGACCAGCGCGCGCTGATTGCGTTTTTCCAGACCTGGGGCATGGTGCCCGCCCGGCTGAGCGCGGGCGAGGGGATGGTCACGCTGCTGACCAGCCAGTTCATGCACGCGGGTCTGCTGCATCTGGCCATGAATATGCTGTTTCTGTATATCTTTGGTGACAACATGGAGGATGCTTGGGGCCATCTGCCGTTCCTGCTGTTCTATCTGGCCTGCGGGGTGGCGGCGGCGGGATTGCAGTATCTGACGGCGCCAATGTCGCGCATTCCCATGGTGGGCGCGTCGGGTGCGGTGGCGGGGGTGCTGGGCGGCTACATGCTCATGTATCCGCGCGCGCGGGTGGATGTGTTCATCTTCCTGATTGTCATCATCCGCGTCCTGCCGTTCCCGGCCTGGTTCGTGCTGGGGCTGTGGTTCCTGTTGCAAATCCTGGGCGGTGTCTCCGCTCCACCCGAGGCAGGCGGCGTGGCCTATTGGGCGCATGCGGGCGGGTTTCTGGCCGGGGCGGCGCTGAGCCTGCCGCTCTGGCTGGGGCGCGGCGGGCCGGCGGTGGTCATCAGCGCCACGTTGATGGAGCGCGCGTCCATCGCCGGGTCGTTGACCAGCACCGCCGCACGATA